>JAKASB010000022.1:0-7598 GCA_021828255.1 bacterium
ACTTAAGTCACTTTCCCGCCCTGATTTGACGTGATTGATAACTTCTTATAGCTCTTAAAAAATCTATTTCCCTGAACTCCGGCCAGTAGGCATCGCAGAAATAAAACTCGCTGTATGCGCTCTGCCATAAAAGAAACCCGGACAGCCTTATTTCACCGCTCGTCCTGATAATTAAGTCGGGATCGGGAGAACTTTTTGCATAAAGATATTTCGATATGTTTTCAATTGTAATAATATTGGATAGATAATCATAATCGTCCGTAAAACCTGACGGACACCGGCATGAATTATTTTCACCTGGAGTTGAAGCATCTGGGGCGGTTTCTCCGTCATAACCGCTAACGGTTTTATGAACCAGATTTAATTTTGTTTTAATATAAATATTATCCGAAATAAACTTTATTATAGCGTCGCATATTTCCTGTCTTCCGCCGTATCCCAAAGCGATATAAAGCCTTAAATTGGAATAATCTTTCGTTTTATCTTCAAGCCTGTCTATAACGGTTATTAAATCATCCGGGATAAGTTCTCTTTTCCCAATAACCGAAACCCTTATTTTATTTTCATTGATAAATTTTGAATTTATATAAAATTCAAGTTGGGACTTTATGATTTCGAATAAGCCGTCCACTTCGGATTTGTTTCTTTTAAAGTTATCGGTAGAAAAAGCCCAGACGGTAACGACCTTAATATTTAATTCCATACACCATGACAAAACTTCGTATAACTTATCCGCCCCCTTCTTATGCCCATTATAAGCATCTTCAAAGCCGTACTTTTTTGCATATCTCCTGTTCCCGTCAAGTATAATGCCTACATGCCAAGGAATTTTGTTGTGTAATACGTCTTTTTTAAGTTTTTTCCTATAATAATAATATATTATTTTTTTTATAAAAGTCATCGTTAACTGAGCTAAAATATGCTAAAATATGTTTTAATTTATTTAAATTAATATATCATATTTTGCTAATTTTTGAAATTTATATGCCTTATATAGAACTAAATAACGTTAAAATTTTTTATATTTTGCATAAAAATTCCAAAAATTACGGCGAAAAATATATAATTTTAATTCACGGCACCGGCGGAAACCATCTTTCAATGCTTTCAATATTTAATTATATAAAGAAAAAATTCGGGGGAACTTATAATATACTTGTTCCAGATTTACCGTTTCATTTCAGGTCTGTTCCAGAAAACAGCTCCGGCTTTAATTCGTTAGTAAATTCATTAATACCCGTAAATGACGGAATAGCATTTTATGCCCAAACTATTAATACGCTCGCATCAAAACTGTTTAAAAAGAATAGGGACGTTATATTAATAGGACATTCGATGGGAGCGCAGATATCTATAAAATATGCTTCCTTATTCCCTGAAAGCATTGGAAAAATTATGCTCATCGCCGGATGCCTTAATACTTATATAAGTGATAGCTTTATAAAAAGCCTTGAAAATTCATTTGACAGAACTATTATGCTTTTTTTAAAAGATGCGCTTGGTTCAAGAGATAAAAATATTTTAAATAATGCTTTCGCTGATATAAAAAGAACTCCTCCGCAAACCGTAATAAACGATTTTAAATATTCTAAATATTACAGCGGGCATTACGACAGGGATATAGATAAAATCAACCGCAGTAAAATATTTTTTAATATTATATACTCCAAAAAAGATTTAATTATAACCTATAAATGCATTAAGGAATTATATGAAAAATTGAAAAATTCTAGGGTTAATGAGATTCCTGCCCAAAACCATATCGATTTTTTATATGAAAATTATCTAATAGAAAAAGAAATCGACAAATTTTTATTGACATAAACATAGCCAAAATTATAGAATTAAAAATTGAACTAAAAATTAAGCCATTTTAAATTTTGGAGAAAAATTATAGAAACGCGAACATTATGTGAGGAGATTAACGAATCCGACACCGGTAGTGAATTTACTTTTAAAGGATGGGTTATGCACTACAGGGACCACGGGGGGTTAGTCTTCATCGATTTAAGAGATTATTCCGGCATACTCCAGATAGTTTTCGACGAAAATATAGATAAAGAATCTTTTAAGATTGCCAAAAAACTAAAAAACGAATATGTCGTTTCTATCACCGGAACCGTAAGAAAAAGACCGGAGGGAACGGTAAACATAAATTTAAAAACCGGCGGCATAGAACTTCTCGCAAAGTCCATTCAAGTTCTTAATGCATGCGAAGTCTTACCTTTTCAAATAGACGAAGAAACAGAAGTTAATGAATTTACAAGGCTGAAATACAGATATTTAGATTTAAGAAGCAAAAGATTAAAAGATAACTTAATATTCAGGTCGAAATTCACACATCTTATCAGGGAATTTTTAAACAATAAGGGTTTTTTCGATATAGAAACGCCTTTTTTAACAAAAAGCACGCCCGAAGGTTCCAGAGACTTTTTAGTGCCTTCAAGATTAAATCATGGACATTTCTTTGCTCTTCCTCAATCTCCACAGCTCTTTAAACAAATCCTCATGGTCAGCGGATTCGAAAGATATTACCAGATAGTAAGATGTTTCAGGGACGAAGATTTAAGAGCGGATAGACAACCCGAGTTTACTCAGCTCGATATGGAAATGTCGTTTGTAGAAACAAAAGACATTATTTCCGTTACGGAAGAATTGTTTGCTTTTATACTTAATAAACTCTTAGGCATAAAATTAGAAAGACCTTTTAAAGTATTGGATTACGACGAAGCAATGGATAAATACGGCGGCGATAAACCCGATACAAGATTCGGATTGACGCTTATAAACCTTACGGACATTTTTATAAAATCCTCGCTTAACGTATTTAAAGACAACATCGCAAGGGGCGGGGTTATAAAGGCGGTTTGTTTCCAAAACGGCTCCATCTTTCTTTCAAGAAAAGATATAGACGAGCTATTAACCTTAATAAAGGATTTCGGAGGTAAAGGGCTCGCTTGGACTAAAGTTGGAGAAAATAATTCATTGGAAGGCGGCATTTCCAAATTTATTTCCGATGAAGAAAAAAATACTTTAATTGCAAGGCTTGCGGCAAAAAACGGCGATATAATATTTTATCAGGCAGATTCAAAAAAAGTCGTGGGTAACGTCCTTGGAAGATTAAGGCTTCATTTGGCAAAAAAATACGACTTGATTCCTAAAGGTATATTAGATCTTTTATGGGTCGTCAATTTTCCCTTATTCGAATTTTCCGAAGAGGAAAAAAGGATCGTTTCCGTCCATCACCCCTTTACTCATCCTGCAAAAAACGACATAGACAAACTTGAAAAAGATCCTCTTTCGGTTAAATCCGACAGCTACGACCTTGTGTTTAATGGAGAGGAAATAGGGGGCGGCAGTATCAGAATCCACGACCCTAAACTGCAGAGCAAAATTTTTGAAATTCTTTCTATTTCGCCGGACGACGCAAAACTTAAATTCGGATTTCTGCTCGATGCATTGAGCTTTGGAGCTCCTCCCCATGGGGGCATAGCCTTCGGCATAGATAGAATATTAATGCTTCTAAGAAATGAAAGTTCTATCAGGGACGTAATAGCTTTTCCTAAAACCCAAAAAGCCTATTGTCCGCTATCAGATGCTCCTTCCGCGGTAAAAGACATTCAGCTTAAAGAACTTGGAATAAAATTGCTGGAAACCGCTATAAAAAATATAAAATCTGAATAAAACAGGAGGTATTAATATTAAATTGGAAAAGAAATCGACGTTTCCTCATCCATACTTTGAATCTCATCCTAACTGGAAGTGGTTTATACTCTCAACCGTTTTAGTCGGCGCTACAATGTCGGCTTTAGACGTAAGCATAGTCAATGTCGCTATGCCGACGATGGAACATAGTTTTATCGTTCCAATATCGGTAATAGAATGGGTCGCAATGGCATATATGCTGACACTGACGGTTTTTTTGCCGCTCTTCGGCAGGCTTGCCGATATGTTTGGAAGGACAAAAATGTATAATATCGGATTTATCGTTTTTACAATCGGTTCCGCTCTTTGCGGATTAGCCCCAAATGCTAATTTTTTAATATTTTCCCGTGTGCTTCAAGCCGTAGGGGCAGGTTTGCTCCAAGCAAACTCGGTAGCTATTATAACTCAAGCTTTTCCCTCAAACGAACTGGGTAAGGCAATCGGACTTCAAGGCTCCGTTCAGGCTATTGCAATGTCGATAGGACCGTTTGTCGGCGGTATACTGATTGCAGCGGTTAGTTGGCGTTTAATATTTTACGTCAATGTTCCTATCGGCATTATAGGAACTTTTATGGCGCTTTTTATACTGCCTTCAAGCAAAGCAAATATAAAGAAAAAGAGCAAAATAGATTACTTCGGCATATCGTTCTTTGCGGCAGGGCTTGCTTTTCTTGTTCTAGCCGTAAACGAAGGATCAAAATTAGGCTGGACGTCTCCGGTTATCCTTACTTATTTTCTTATTGCACTCATATTTCTCCCTCTTTTTATATACACGGAACTCAAAGTGGAACATCCTATGATAGACCTTAAACTTTTCAAAAAGTGGGGTTTTTCGGCAGGAAACGTAACCGGTTTATTATCTTATTATGTTTTATTTACCGTTCTGTTTTTAATGCCTTTTTATCTCGAAGATTTATTACATTATAACGCAGCGGTTACCGGCTCAATTTTAACTCCTATTCCTCTTTCTATGGCTATAATAGCTCCATTTGCCGGTGCAATATCCGATAAGGTCGGTTCCAGGATTATGACTACTATAGGCATGTTTATATGTGCGGTATCTACGCTTTTATTGTCTTTCATAGGAGCATCTATTAATATATATTATTTAATATTTGAATTTATAATTCTAGGCATCGGAATGGGCATATTTACCCCGCCTAATAACAGCGCTATTATGCTTTCGGCTCCTCCCAAAAGACTCGGCGTCGCAGGCGGTATACTTAATATGATGAGGGCATTGGGGCTTATATTCGGCGTAGATATTTCAGGCTTGATTTTTACTTCGTTAAAACAAAATTATATTGCTGCCCGCGGTTATAAGATTCCTGAACAGGCTCCTAAATCTATTTTTGATCCCGCTTTTTTGCACGGATTTGCCGTAGTAATGATTACGCTGCTGGCTATAAATCTGTTTGCAACTATTATATCTATAGCCAAGAAAAATGTTAAAACTAAAAAAATAGACGGCGCCGAACCTATTGATTTAATGTAATTACTTAATGTAATTGAATTAGAAAAATTATGAGGATTTTTAATAGGAATAAAAATATTTTACCCGCAGGTAAAGGCTACGAAATTACCTGCGGCATAGAATTTATCCTAAAAAGAGCCTTAAACAACGGTATTAATAATATATTTTTAGACGGCAAGTTGACTGGAAATCTCCCTGAAATCCGCAAAACATCTTCCTTAAAGATCCAGTCCGATACGGATTTTTTATTGACGGAAACCTACTCTCTCTCCATAATGAACCAAAGAGCTATGGTATTTGCCTATGATCAGTCTTTTTTGAATTTTATTAATTTAGAAAAATATTTTATAGACAATAAAAATTTAAACGGCGGCATTGTTTTATTTCTTTTTAAAAAACCCGGCATAAAAAAATTTTCTTTCTCGTTTAAAAGTATTTTTCCGGTTTATAATTATTACAAAATATCAAAATTTATAGATTATCTGCCTTACTATTTCGAGCTTTCAGAAAAATTAAAATTGCCTGTTCTTATTTACCTTAACGACTCGGTTATAAATGAATATAACCTCGACGAAAAAAAAGAATATACGGAACGAACCGCAGCCAAGCCTGATTTTTCCTTCGAAAACAACGGTAAACAAACCATTCCTTATGAGTTAAAAAAGAATATTCAATTTTTTAAAAATACCGGGAAGCATATCGAACTATTTAAGGGAAAAACAAGAGATACTCTTGTCTTGACGGATGCGGAACACTTTCACCGGGTAATAGAAAATAAGGATTTTTCGGAAAATTCCGATATTATTTTATTTAACCTTCTTAATCCGGTAGATTCTTTAGGATTTATTGAATTAATTAAATCTGATTGCGGCAATTTTTACAAAAATATATACATATTTGACGATAAAGATTTATTGCGGCAACAACTTACGGATATTTTAAAAAACAATAAGTCGCTATTGAGCTACAAAAATTTAAAACTTATTGAAGCGGGGAATGGTAACGGAACCGAACCGGGATTTTGCGCTGACAATTTTACAATAACCGAAATGAAATCGCCAAAATCTTTTTGTACCGGTTGCACTTTATTTGCATTTTTACAAATCCTCGAGAAAAAAATAGACATTCCCGAAAATTATATATTGATAGGTGAAGAAGGGTGCTTCTCCTTATTGAACTCGAGTGCATTAAAATTTTCGTTCCAAAATATAATGATCACGGAAAATCCTCTTTTTTTATCGTTTAATTTATATTCTAAGGATTTAAGTAAAACTTTTTATATTTTTATCTCTTCTCTTAAATTTTCGGAACAGATAGATAAGTTTATTAAAATGAACAGTGAATTAAATTTTAAGGATAAAATTATATTTGTCGTATATAAATCTATTTTTGATTATGATTATAATATTGAAAACTTAATTTCGCATCCTTTTTTAAAAACTATTAAAAAAATAGTTTTTAAAAAAGGATCTCGTTTGAAAGATTTAAGTATAAGATATAATTCGACTCTTATATTCATAGATAACGACTGTAATAATTTTGCAAAATCCGGACGAAATTTAAATTATACCTCATACCTATGCATCAATAATTCCATCTGCGATAAATTTGAGTGCAAATTGTGCTATCAAAAAACAAGATGTCCTGCAATTAAAATCAAAGAAAATATAAATACATTTATAGACGCTGAAGTTTGCAATTTTTGCAAATTATGTATAGACATATGTCCCCACAATGCAATAAAATCAAAAAAAAGAAAAAAAATTAAAATAAAAAAATCTTTGGAAAGCAAAATTAATCTTTAACTTAACATGGAAAATATAAATTACAATCTTATATTAAACGGTGCTGATTTTAAAGAAATTAAATATCTAAGTAAATTTATTTACTTTTCTTTGAAAAACGAAAATTTTAATGTTTCGCTTTTAATTAAGCCGGCATCCAATATATCGAATTATAGTCTCACATATGCAGTTATAAGGGTGGGAAAATTTGAGTCTATAAGCTGTCTTCAAAAAATAGACGCCATTATAAGTTTAGATTATCAATCGACATTGAACTATCTTCCTTTTATAAATAAAAATACAATAGTCTTATCCGATTATTCCGCATTTAATGTCTGCGATTACTGGCTTGTAGACAACGAAGCAGTTTCAAGCAGGTTGAATGAAAAAACGGCGAATGTATATAAAATACCAATTAAAAATGTAATCGATATGGACGCTATGGGAAAAAATAAGGTGAGTGCATATATTGCGCTGATCGGAGCTTTCATTGCAAAAAGCAATCTCCTAGACCTTGATTCCGTATGTAGTCAGACGGCTTTATTTTTTAAAAACGATGCGGAAAAGAAAAATGCAATTCAGACTATTTTAAAGGGATACGATTATGTTTCAGAATGATGCTTGTCATTGCGAAC
>JAKASB010000022.1:7698-11542 GCA_021828255.1 bacterium
TAGACCTTGATTCCGTATGTAGTCAGACGGCTTTATTTTTTAAAAACGATGCGGAAAAGAAAAATGCAATTCAGACTATTTTAAAGGGATACGATTATGTTTCAGAATGATGCTTGTCATTGCGAACATATCTTTGACTGCGTTTATAAAACCAACGGTTTTATGCAGTCAAAGATGCGAAGCAATCTCGGCCGGCGATTCTTCTTTATGGCAATAGTCGCATAAACCGTAAAATTCAACCCCGTAATTTCTTATGTGGTAATTTTCGATTAACTTTTTCTTAAAATCAAACTCGTCTATTTCGACGTCGATTATTTTCCCGCATTTTTCGCATATCGCATGACCATGCAAAGAAATATCTCCGTCATAATGAACGGAATTCTGCATGATTTTAATTTCTTTCACTTCATGCAAAGACGCAAGCATTGAAAGATTCTTATAAACGGTATTCAAAGAAACCATCGGGTATAATTTTTTAAGTTTATTATATACGTCAGTTGCAGACGGATGATTTTTTGATTCGGAAATAATTTTAATAATTTCAAGCCTTTGAGGAGTAAGGCTGTAACCCATTTTTTTAATTTTTAATACGATTGCATTTAATCTCGAATTCAAGTTCATACGGAATAAATCTCCCTAAAATTAGTATATAAATTTGCCCTATATAATATTTATTATTATATAATAATAAAAAAATGTCAAATATTTTCCGGCTTAAAGTCTTTTATGCTATCGAAAAAAGCTTCAAGTCTAGTTACATAGCCCGCATCGGCGTTATGCTCGTCTATTTCTATTACAAGATAGGGCTTATATTTCATATAATCCGCAAAAAAAGTTTTAATAAACGAATCCGGACCGCAAGCGTAATTACTAACGTAAACGGCGTTAAGTTTGGGACTATCCATTATTATCTTTGCCGCTGATAAAATTTTATGCCCCGAATGCCAGAACATATTATCATGTTCTTCATAAATCGAAACTTCATTAGTATCAAGGAAATCCATAGGAATAACGGTTATGCCGAGAGACGATATTTTATTGGAAATAGCTAAATTAATTCCGTCGTCTTGAGTATTATAAGGCCTGCCGATTAATACGGTAATGTTATCGTATTTTTCCATGACCTCTTTTCCTTTAATTCTTATTTTTTCAAAAAAGCTCATTTGTTTTTTAATGGATAAATCGAAAGCATCTACGATTTTATTTTTTGATATTCCAAATTTCTTAAGATGTTTAACAAAGTCGTCTATAGTTAAATCATAATCATATTTATCACCGAAGAGTCTCATCTTAGGCGAAATAATTTGTATTTTATTTAATTCAAGAAGTGATTTTGCAATATATGGAACACCCTGTATATATGGACACTGATATGTATTTTTCTGAAAATCGTGATTTTTTTCCCTGTTTATCAGCGCCGGCAGGAAAATTGAATCAACTTTTTTATCTATCAAATTTTTTACATGACCGGATACTATCTTTACAGGAAAGCACGTATCCGTTACCGAAAGCATATTGGATGTATTTATTATCAGCCTGTTAGTTTCGCTTGATAAAATAACGTTAAAGCCTAATGTAGTAAAAAACTCGTTATAAAAAGGAAAAAGGTCATATGTTTCTAAACAAAAAGGAATACCGACGCGCGGTTTTAAATAGTCGCCTTCATTTTCCGAAGAATATCCATCCAACAAAAGTTCTTTCCTATATTTAAAAAAGTTTTCTCCTTTTTTAGTTTTAGTTTTATCTATTTCGAAGATATCGCATCTTGCTCCATAATAATGCGAAGGTTCCTGCTCAACGGTAACTTTATTAACGTCGCATAAATTAGAACATTTTAGGCATTCAAAAGATTCCTGCAAATATTTTCTGTTTCTTAAGTCAAATCCTGCGAATTTTGACCGCCCTTCATTTTGAAAAGCTAAAAGGGCGCTGCCTATAGCTCCGGTTACTTCACTGTGTGTCGGAATAACGATTTTCTTGCATAAGATAGTTTCAAAAGCGCTTATAACAGCTTTATTTAGCGCAACCCCGCCCTGAAAAAGTACCCGGTCTCCTACCGGCTTTCCTAAAACTACTTTGTTTAAGTAGTTCTCGACTATAGAATATGCAAGCCCGGCGATAAGCTGGTCTTTATCAGCCCCTTTTTGCTGATGGGATACGAGATCGGACTCCATAAATACGGTGCATCTGTCACCCAAATCGCAGGAGCTTGACGCATTAAAAGCTTTATCAGAAAATTCCTTAATAATATCGATATTGAGTTTCTGCGCCTGCTCTTCCAAGAACGAGCCCGTACCTGCTGCGCATGCTTTATTCATTTCAAAATCTATTACTACGCCGTTTTTAATACTTATATATTTTGAATCCTGTCCGCCGATTTCAAAAACCGTATCTACGTCTTTATCGATAAAAATAGATGCTGCCGCCTGCGCCGTTATCTCGTTTTTTACTATATCTGCCCCGATATAATCCCCAATTAAGTATCTTCCCGAACCGGTAGTGCAGACTCCTCTCACCGAAACATCCACATTGAAATTTTTTAATTCCAAATATATTTCGTAAAGAGTTTCTTTGACGACCTCTATAGGTTTTCCGTTGGTTTTTTTATATTTTTTGATCAAAAGCTCTTTATTTTCGTCTAATAAAACTACGTTGGTGGAAACGGAACCGGTATCGACCCCGATATAGACCGGAATAGTCAAGCCGGAATAGTATTTAAGAGCGCTTAAATTATCTATGCCGGCATTATTGTCTTTTTTATCTTCTATAAAATAATCCTTGAGTCTATCTTTGTACCTTCCGGTTAATTTATTTTTTTCGATAAATTCTTTAAGATATTCTAATCCTTTAAATTTAAAATTTTTTTCATTTTGTGAGATTAAGGCAATTCCTATGGCAGACATAACTGTATGATGTTCCGGTATAATAAGTTCATCATCTTTCAGTTCTAGAATATCTTTGAATGCCTTTACCATGCCATGGTTAAATGCTACTCCTCCTTGAAAAATAACCGGCTTTTCGAATTTCTTGCCCTTAGCAATCGTCCCTATAAATGTTCTTGCAACGGCATAGCATAATCCAGCTACGATATCTTGAATAGGTGTTGAAATCTGTTGGAGATGAATCATATCGGTTTTAGCAAATACCGTGCATCTTCCTGCTATTTTTGCGGGATTTTTAGATTCCAGTGCAAGACGCCCAAACTCATTTTCGATGTTTATATTAAGTCTTTCTGCCTGTTGGTCAAGAAAAGAACCGGTTCCTGCCGCGCATAGATCATTTAGTCCGAAATCTTCAAGAAAAATCTGGCCCGTTTCCTCACTTTTCTTAAGCATAAGAAATTTTGAATCCTGTCCGCCCATTTCAATAACCGTTTTAACATTCGGATAAAAATATTTCACGGCTTCGGTCTGGGCGACAAGTTCATTTATATTCGGAATACCTAAAACCTCTCCTATCGTTCGCGAACCAGAACCCGTCACTCCTATTCCCGCAAAAGAATCTTCCGAAAATTCATCAAAAATATCTTTTAAAACATTATAAGTTGTTTTAATGGATTCCCCGTTTGACCTTATATAACCTTTTTTTAGAACTTTCAGATTGTTGTCTAAAATTGCAAATTTAACCGTGGTTGAACCTACATCTATACCTAAATACAGCTCTTTATTTAATTTTTTCATTATATACAAACCTCAATATTATTATATTATTTTATATTATATTATTCTTTTCATAACCTCTTCCATCTACCGCCTTCTTCAAATACTTCTTTTTTCCAGACCGGCACCGTTTCTTTTATATTGTCTATTAAAAACTTTGATGCCAGATAAGAATCTTCCCTGTG
>JAKASB010000022.1:11642-18571 GCA_021828255.1 bacterium
TATATTATTCTTTTCATAACCTCTTCCATCTACCGCCTTCTTCAAATACTTCTTTTTTCCAGACCGGCACCGTTTCTTTTATATTGTCTATTAAAAACTTTGATGCCAGATAAGAATCTTCCCTGTGAGGACTTGAAATTCCTATAGAAATAGAAATTCCCCCTGTTTCTATTTTTCCTATTCTATGTATTACGCAGACTTTTATAATATTATACTTGTTAAATGCGGCGGTAATTAATTTCTTAATTTCCTTAACCGCCATTTCTTCATATGACTCGTAATATAAATATTCTACCGGCTTTCCGTCGTCATTATCCCTAACCGTTCCGTTAAACAAAAGAACCGACCCTGCCGAAGTATCGGAAACAAAATCAAGAACTTTAGCGGTATCTATTTTTTCGCCGGTTATTTCTACATATATACATGTCTCAGATTCGGAACCTGAACAAACACCGCCGCTGACAGGCATAATAATAGTTATCTCGTCCCCGTCAATCAATTTTTTTCCGGCATCAATATATTCCATATTAACGGCATACTTAGAAATTTGAACAATTTTTTTTACCGCCGGATAAGTTTCCTCTATAACTGCGATAACGTCTTTCACTGATGAACCCTCCGGAATTTGCAAATCTAATTGACTTTTCCCGATTATTTCTTTGAAAGCGGCAAAGAGCCGAACTTTTATATTTATCATATTAAATTAAACCTTAAGAACCTTAAATTATGAAAATTTTACACGCCCAATTTCAAGAGAGATGCTTAGATATTTCATAATAAATATGCCCCATTTCATTGATAATTATCTTATCCATAGCTAATTTTACGGCATTTAAGGAACCCGGAATGGAAAAGATTATTTTCCCGTTATATATGCCTGCGGAAGCACGCGACATAATAGCGGAAGGTCCGATTTCATTATAACTTAAACTTCTGAACAACTCTCCGAAACCGTATAGCTCTTTATCGTATATATCTTTTAACGTTTCGTAAGTTATATCTTTGAAAGAAACCCCGGTTCCGCCGTTTACAATTAAGGCGTCTGTTTTCTGTTTTGAATCCGGAAGGCAAATTTCTACTATAAGATTTTCAAGCAAATCTTTATCGTCTTTTATAATACTGTAACCGGACACTTTATATGAAACGGATAAAAGCCTTTCTTTTATATAGTTTCCGCTTTCATCTTCCTTTTCTTTTCTTGTATCGCTTAATGTTACAATATAAACGTTTAAAAGTTTATTGGCTTTTATATCTTTTTTGTGCTCCAAATGCCCCATGATAATTTAATTTTAAACTATCATGACAAAAAAATCAACGTTTTAACGCGCAGCTAAAGCGAGCAATCTTACAAAATATACTATAAAAAAACAAAACGCCGAAAATGCTGGAAATTTCTGCATTTTCGGCGCAGGTTGTCGATTATTAATAAGTTATTTATTGTTATTATATTTTTAATACATTCCGCCCATCCCCTGAGGCATTCCGCCGCCAGGCATTCCGCCGGCAGGTTTTTCTTCCGGCTTGTCCGCTACTATTGCTTCAGTAGTAAGCATAAGAGAAGCGACGCTTGCGGCATTTTGAAGAGCAGTCCTTTCAACCTTGGTCGGGTCGATAATGCCTGCTTTAATTAAGTCTTCATATTTGTCGGTAGCCGCATTATATCCGTAAGAAGCTCCGTCGTTATTAATGACCTTATCTATTACAATAGAACCTTCCACTCCCGCATTTTCGGCAATCATTCTTAAAGGTTCTTGTATGGCTCTTTTAATTATTTTAACGCCTGAGTCTTCGTCATGGTTTGCTCCTTTTAATTTATCTATGGCTTTTGCCGCCCTTAACAACGCAACACCGCCCCCGGGAACAATTCCTTCTTCTACCGCCGCTCTTGTAGCATGAAGAGCGTCTTCGACTCTGGCTTTCTTTTCCTTCATCTCGGTTTCTGTAGCTGCGCCGACGTTTATCACGGCAACGCCGCCGATTAATTTTGCTAATCTTTCCTGTAATTTTTCTTTATCGTAATCCGATGTAGATTCTTCTATCTGAGTTCTAATCTGCTTGACTCTTTTTTCTATATCGGTTTTTGAACCTGCTCCATCGACTATCGTCGTGTTGTCTTTATCAACGGTTATTCTTTTTGCATGACCGAGGTCTTTAAGAGTAATAGACTCAAGTTTAACGCCTATATCTTCGGAAATTACCTGTCCTCCGGTTAATACAGCTATATCTTCGAGCATAGCCTTTCTTCTATCTCCGAAGCCCGGCGCTTTAACGGCGCAGCAGTTTAGCGTGCCTCTTAATTTATTTACGACAAGCGTTGCAAGAGCTTCCCCTTCAACTTCTTCCGCAATTATAATAAACGGACGCCCGGCTTTTGCGATTTGCTCAAGAATAGGCAGTAAATCCTTCATTGCCGATATTTTCTTTTCGTTAATTAAAATATAGGGATCGTCTAAAACACATTCCATTCTTTCGGAATCAGTAACAAAATAAGGCGATAAATAACCTCTGTCGAATTGCATTCCTTCGACCACCTCAAGCGTAGTTTCCATGCTTTTTGCTTCTTCAACCGTAATAACGCCTTCTTTGCCTACCTTATCCATTGCTTCGGCAATAATGGAGCCGATTGTCTCGTCGTTGTTTGCGGAAATAGTTCCTATCTGAGCTATTTCTTTTTGATCCTGAATAGGCTTGGATATTTTTTTAAGCTCTTTTACTATTTCGTCAACGGCTTTGTCTATTCCTCTTTTAACGTAAATAGGACTTGCTCCTGCGGTAACATATTTAACTCCTTCTTTGTATATTGCCTGAGCTAAAACGGTAGCGGTGGTTGTTCCGTCTCCCGCCGTATCGGAAGTTTTTGATGCAACTTCTTTTACCATCTGAGCGCCCATATTTTGAAACTTATCGGATAATTCAATTTCTTTTGCTACGGTAACACCGTCTTTTGTAATTGTCGGGGAACCGAAAGATTTTTCTATAACTACATTTCTGCCTTTAGGACCAAGCGTGACCTTTACGGCGTCTGCTAGAGCGTTTACTCCGTGAAGAATTTCTGCTCTGGCTTCCGATGAAAATTTTAATTCCTTTGCCATAATTATTTTACTCCTTCGAATTTAAAAATTTAAATTATTTAGTTTAAAATAAATAATAAAAGATAAAAGTTTTTTATTGCTCTACTATTGCTAAAATATCGTCTTCTTTCATAATAAGATATTCTTTATCGTCAATTTTAACGTCATTACCGGAATATTTTGCAAATAAAACGATATCTCCTATCTTTACGTCCATAGGGATTTTTTTCCCGTCTTCCATAACTCTGCCGTTTCCTGCAGCAACAACTTTCCCCTGCATCGGTTTTTCTTTTGCCGAATCGGGAATAAACAATCCTCCTTTAGTTTTTTCTTCTTCCTGAAGCCTTTCTACTAATACTCTGTCCTGTAACGGTTTAACTTTCATAAACTTCTTCTCCTTATTAATTATTAATTTATTTTAAATTTTTACAAAAATAGTACGAAGATAATTAGCACTAATGGTGTTTGAGTGCTAACTCTTTTAATATACACTTATGTTTTTAAAAAAACAATATGGCAAATCTTTTGATGATTGTTGGAATTTTAATATATTTTATAAAATAAGTCAAATTAAATTAAATTTCCTTTAATTTTATTTATTTATTGCCTATTTAATCTATTTTGATTAATTTTATATTTTTATTTTTAAAGGAAAATCAAAAATGGTATAATAAATTTGTTTATAATACCCAATAATATATCCAAAATGATAAAAGATTATATTTTGACCGTTAAAGATTTAACTAAAAATTTTGACGGGTTTAAAGCCTTAAGCAATATCACATTTAATATAAAGTACGGAGATTTTTTTGGACTCATAGGTCCGAACGGGGCAGGAAAATCTACTCTTTTAAAAATACTTTACGGCATCGTTATTCCCGACTCCGGTTCTATAGGCATCGGAGATCTAAATCTTAAATATTATTATAAAAAGATCAAGTATAACCTGGGTATTGTTCCTCAGGACGATAATTTAGACGGAGACCTGAGCGTTTACGAAAACCTTTTAATATATTCGATGTATTTCGGAATACCGAAAAAAGAATCGTCAAGAAGATCTGCCGAGCTTCTGAATTTTTTTAATTTAAACGACAAAAAGTATTCAAAAGTTGCTGATTTATCGGGAGGATTAAGGAGGCGGCTCATGATTGCAAGGGCTCTAATAAACAACCCGTCTTTAATCATATTAGACGAACCTACAAGCGGGTTAGATCCGGAATACAGGCAAAATATCTGGAATAAACTTAAGGCGTTAAATGAAAAAGGTGTTACTATTTTTATGTCAACCCATTATATGGAAGAAGCTGAAAGGCTTTTTAAAAATATGATAATCTTAAATCACGGGAATATTGTCCTAAGCGGAGCGATTAAGGATATTACCTTAAATAAAAAATCTTTAGAAGAAATCTTTCTCGATATTGCTAAAAATTAAGTGAAACTAATAAGAAAAATAACCGGCATAAATTCTAATTTAAGTTTAAGGTCATTTACCGTTTTTTACAGAAACTATATGGTCTGGCTTAAATATTATAAGCCAGGTATAATAGGCGATATTCTTGAACCTCTTTTATATCTGGCTGCGCTTGGATTCGGCATAGGAAAGTTTATACACAGCATAGACGGAATATCTTACGTTAAATATATCGTTCCTGGAATAATCGCATCGTCGTCCATGTATGCAGCCGCATTCGAATCGACGTTCGGGGCATATACGAGAATGGTTACCAACGGAATATACGAGGCTATTCTTCTTACCCCCGTGGGAATAGAGGACATAGTTTCCGGGGAAATTCTCTGGGGTACGGCAAAGGCATTTATGAGCGGAGCGGCAGTTTTAATAATAGGAACCGTTTTTGGATGGACGATATCTCCTTTCGCGTTTTTTATTCCGGTTATTATTATATTAAACGGCATTTTATTTTCTTCGTTATCGCTTTTAATAACGTCGTTTTCGCCGTCTTACGATTTTTTTTCTTATTATTTTACGATTGCCGTATCGACAATGTTCCTTTTTTCGGGAGTGTTTTATCCGGTTTCTTCTCTTCCTTATTTAGTAAAATATTTCGTTTATATTATGCCTTTATATTATACGGTCAGCATAATGAGAATGCTTGACGAAGGCAAAATCAACCCCTTACTATTATCGTCCTATTTATTGACTATAATATTGTTCGCCCTTATATTCTTTTATGCTTCAGTTTTCTTTATAAGAAAAAGGGTGATAAAATAAAAAATTTTTATAGGCGGGGAAGGGTTATGCCGACCTGCGACTGGTATTTGCCCTTTTTATCTTTATATGATACTTTAGGCTCTTCTCCTTCAAAAAAAAGAACCTGGGCAATGCCTTCATTAGCATAAATTTTAGCAGGAAGAGGTGTGGTATTTGAAATTTCCAATGTTACATATCCTTCCCATTCAGGTTCAAACGGCGTAACGTTAACCACGATTCCGCATCTTGCATATGTGGATTTCCCCAGACAGATAGTTACGACGTTTCTTGGAATTTTAAAATATTCCACTGACCTGCCAAGAGCAAAAGAATTTGGAGGAACGATGCAAATATCCGATACTAAATCTACAAACGATTTCGGGTCGAAATTTTTAGGATCTACGACGGTGTTATTTATATTAGTAAATATTTTAAACTCGTTCGATATCCTTAAATCATAACCGAAGGAAGATATGCCGTAAGATATAACCCCGTCTCTGATCTGAGAATTTTCAAAGGGGCTTATCATCCCGTCTTTAGCCATTTTCTCTATCCACTTATCGTTTTTAATCATCTTTAACCTATTGCTTAATTACTGCGGTTATAAGTTAAAATTATAAATTAAAATTCAATATATAATTAATTATTTCGTCAGGGTCGTCCATTATCTTAATTATCTTGAAATCTTTTTCCGAAATATAAGAATTATGCAAAGTATTACTTTTAATCCAATCTATTAAACCGTTCCAGTAGCTCGAATCGTATAAGATTACCGGGAATGGCTTCGTTTTACCGGTTTGAATTAGCTCTACGGTTTCAAAAAGTTCGTCTAAAGTTCCAAACCCTCCGGGCATCATTATATATGCGGAAGCATATCTGACAAGCATGACTTTTCTTACAAAAAAATACCTGAACTCAAGGGTGACGTCGGCAAACTTATTTAGCGTCTGCTCGTGAGGAAGCTTAATATTTAATCCGACGGAACTCACGTTTAAATTATGCTGTTCCTTCGCTTCCTTGCAACCCCTGTTTGCGGCTTCCATAACCCCCGGACCGCCTCCAGAAATTATAGAAAATCCTTTTAACGCAAGTTTATAAGCAATATCCTTAGTACTTTGGTATACGATGTCGTCTTCTTTAACTCTTGCGCTTCCATATATAGTTACGGCGGGGCATATCGACGGCAAAAAATCGAATCCGTCCACAAATTCCCCCATAATCCTGAAAAGCCGCCACGGCTCAGATTTATCTAAAGAATTTAGTTCATATCCTTTTATATTTTCTCTTTTAATGGGCATATCTTATTCTAAGCAATTTTTAATAACAAAAAGATAGAGGCAAGTGGTAATAACAGACAGCCTTTCCTCTATCCGATAATTTAATAAAGCATAAAAAAATTATTAGAATTTCCAATCTTTTTTATCCGGATGCGCCTCCATTGCCTTTGCCTTAAGTTCATCTTTGGATTCCTTGCGATTTTCATCCGGAATACAGCAATCGACGGGACAAACGGATGCGCATTGCTGGGTATCGAAATATCCATAACATTCGGTGCAAAGGTTGGGATCTATAATATATATATCTCCCTCGGCAATCGCGTTGTTCGGACATTCCGGAATGCAGACTCCGCAAGCAATACATTCATCTGT
>JAKASB010000022.1:18671-20070 GCA_021828255.1 bacterium
CTTGTTTTTGTTTTATTGTTATTTTGCCAAAGTTACAAATTTAACTTAAACGGCTTCCCGCACCTTTAAAAGCTTTAAGCCCTTTATAAGAAGAATTAGAACCTAATTCCTCTTCTATCTGTAAAAGCCTGTTATATTTTGCTACCCTTTCAGAACGGGCAGGCGCGCCGGTTTTAATTAATCCAGAATTTACGGCAACCGATAAATCAGAAATAAAAGTATCCTCCGTTTCTCCAGACCTGTGAGAAATAACAGCGCTCATACTATTTCTTTGCGTTAACTCGATAGCATCTAATGTTTGAGATAAAGAACCTATTTGATTTAATTTTATTAAAACCGAGTTTATCGAATGAGAATCAACAGCTCTTATTATACGATTAGGATTTGTTGCCGTCAGGTCGTCTCCCACTATTTGAATCTTATCTCCAATCTCTTTAAGCAAAAGAGAAAACCCGTTAAAATCATCCTGCGCCATACCGTCTTCTATGGATATAATAGGAAACTTTTCGACATAGCCCGCATACATTGCAACCATCTCATCGGCTTCAAGCGCCGTTTTTTTGCCCGCCTCTTTAAGGACATATTTGCCGTTGACGTAAAACTCGTTTGCCGCAGGGTCGATGGCGATAAAAATATCTTTTCCGGGTTGATATCTTGCTTTTTCTATAGCTTCCATTATTAATATTATTGCTTCCATATTGTTCTGAAGCTGAGGGGCAAATCCGCCTTCATCCCCGACCGCCGTGGGCATATTTTTGTCATCTAAAACCTTTTTAAGCTTTTGATAAACTTCCGCCCCCATTCTAAGGGCTTCTTCAAAGGATTTTGCGCCGGCGGGAACAATCAAAAATTCTTGAAAATCAAGCATATTATTTGCATGTTTTCCGCCGTTCAAAATATTCATCATAGGAACAGGCAAAACATGTGCATTTAAACCGCCTAAATAACGGTAAAGCGGCATTTCCAATTCGTTTGCCGAAGCAACTGCCGCCGCCAGCGATACGGCTAAAATTGCGTTTGCTCCTAAATTAGATTTATTTTGAGTGCCGTCGAGATTCATCATTATATCGTCTATAAGCCTTTGGGAATAACTGTCTATTCCGTTTAAAGATTTTGCGATAATATCGTTAATCCCCTCTATGGCGGAATGAACTGATTTTCCGCCATAGAGGGAGTTGTCGTTATCTCTTTTCTCATAGGCTTCATATTCCCCGGTAGATGCCCCCGAAGGAACACAGGCAAAACCGCTATTACCGCTCTCTAAAGAAACCTTTACGCTAATCGTCGGATTTCCCCTCGAGTCCAAAATTTGCCTGCCTTTTACATCGACAATTTCACTCATTTTAGATTTTCTCCTTAAAATAAAATATTAGATTTAAATTTTAAGAAACGATTTAAG
>JAKASB010000023.1:0-1525 GCA_021828255.1 bacterium
CCACACTCAGAAACCATAAAACCTGGGACTTCGAAAAATTCTATGCTTTTAAGCATAATAGCCGTCCCCGCAAGCACAAGGTCTTCTCTTCCAGGTTCTACACCTTTAATGTTCAACCTGTCTGCAATTTTTGTATTAATAAATTTTTCATAAATATCTGCCACGCTTTCTTTTTTTAAAAAATATCCATTTACCTTAAGCCTGTCGTATTTATCCATTTTTAAATCTACCATAGCAAGAGTGGTTGCGGTTCCGGCAGTTCCTATCAAGGTCAAAGGTTCGAACGAATATACGCTTTTAAGGATTTCGGCTTTTAACGAACATAGTTTCCCGTCTATCTCCCGTTCCAATTGCCCTAAATCTTCCTCGGAAACAGGGTCTGAGTGTATAATTTCTTCCGTCAGATGAACAACACCCATATTTAAGCTGTATTTCCATAACGGAACCCCGTTTTTAACGCATACATATTCGGTAGAACCTCCGCCTATATCTATTGAATAAAATTCATTCAAATTATTAAAACAGGAGGAAATACCCCTAAGAGTTATAAGCGCTTCCTTTTCTCCGCTTATAATATTCAGTTTAAGCCCGAACTCTTTAAAAATAATATTTTTTACGTCCTGCGCATTAGGCGCATCCCTTAGAACACTGGTACCGGTAATAACTACTTCATCAGGTTCGATACCGTATTCTTTAAACTTAGCCGTATAAATCTTTAAAGCATTTATTAATCTCTGAATCGATAAACGGGTTATAATTCCTTCTTTTTTAAAATTTTCTCCCAGCCTGATAATTTTCATATCGACGTAATACGGACTTAAAACATTATTGCCATTGCCGGAACCGGTTATTAAACACCTTACGGTATTAGTCCCTATATCTATCGACGCTTTATTTGCCAATTAATTTTATCCCCTTTTATTTATCATTTATTTTATTTTTATTCGCCCCTATACTTTTTCACGTATTTTATGTAATTGTTTGCCGATTCCCTGATAGATTCTATCTCTTTGCCGCTTAGATTCTTTTTTATAACGCCGGGGATACCTGCAACTAAAGAACCGTCTGGAATAACGGCATTTTCCTTGACTAAAGCCCCCGCAGCGATAATGCAGTCTTTACCGACCCGCGCTCCCGTCAAAACGATAGCTCCTATGCCGATAAGACAGTTATCGCCTATTTCGCATCCGTGAAGATTAACGCTGTGTCCGATAGTAACGCCGTTTCCTATTATAAGCGGTCCCGTATCGTGCTGTACATGGAGGACGCTGTTATCCTGAACGTTGGTATTAATTCCTATCCTTATATAATTAACATCTCCTCTTACTACCGAACCGAACCATATGCTCGAACCTTCACCTATCTCTACATCTCCGACGATAACCGTATTTTCGCAAAGATATACGGTTTCATCGATTTTTGGATATTTTCCCAGATAAGATTCTATTATCATAAGCGGATACAAATCCTCCCTGTCTATAAGTTAAGTTGATTTATAATATTATATAACAATTATAACGTAAAT
>JAKASB010000023.1:1625-20029 GCA_021828255.1 bacterium
TAAAGAAGAGCCTTAGAAAGCGATTCCGCCTGCCTTTTTGCCTCTATTACGTCTTCTATCCCGTTTAATTTAAAAGGCTTGTGCCGCTGTATAACTTTTTCGACATTTTGGGCTATTTTATTAAAAGATATCTTTTTATTTAAAAACGAATTTACAAAAAATTCGTTTGCCTCGCAAAAAACGGCAGGCATACTTTTTCCAACCTTCAAAACATATCTTGCAAGGTTTAAAAATGGAAATTTTTCATTATCAGGCGCGAAAAACTCCAAGTTTCCTATTTCTGCAAGATTAATAGGTTTCATAAGACCGTGAAGCCGGCGCGGATAAGAGAAGGCATAGCCTATAGGACCCCTCATATCCGCCTCCCCCATCTGCGCTATAACAGAGCCGTCTTTAAATTCCACCATTGAATGAATTGCCGCCTGTGGATGTATTAAAACATCGATTTGTTTTTCATCGATATTAAATAAAAAACAGGCTTCTATTATTTCAAGACCTTTATTTGCAAGGGTTGATGAATCTATCGTTATTTTTTTCCCCATTTTCCATTTTGGATGATTTAATGCCATATCGACGGTAATTCTTTTAAAGTCGGCTTTCTTCGTTTTATAAAACGGACCGCCGGATGCCGTAAGAATTAATTTATTTATGTCGGGTTTAGCGCCGCATCTTAAACACTGAAATAAAGCAGAATGTTCGGAATCTACCGGAATTATCTCGGCTTTCGAGACTTTAGCGGTTCTGTTAAGAATATCCCCCGCCATTACCATAGATTCCTTATTTGCAAGAGCCAGATCTTTCCCCGCGGCAAGACTCCTGTAAGACAGCATAAGACCGGACGAACCGCTTATAGCGTTTAAAACTATATCGAAAGTATCGTCTAAAACAGCCTCACCCAGACCTTCTTCGCCGAAAGTAAATTTTGTCTTAATTCTAGGAAAGTTTTTTAATTCAGTTTTAGCTTTATTTGATTCTGCTCTTGAAGAAAGAACACAATATAAAGGGTTAAGCCGTATAATCTGCTCCTTAAGCTCCGCTGTAAAATGACCTGCGGCTATACCTTTTACGGCAAGTTTATCAGGATATGCAAGCGCCACTTCTAAAGCGCTTCTGCCTATAGAACCGGTAGAACCTGCAAGAAATATATTACGCATAATAATTTAATTCTTCCATTTAATTTTTTTATTTATTTATTATTTATCTTATCAAAATTTCAAATAATATGCGGCGATATAATAAAAAAATGGGGCTGCGAGTATAAGACTGTCTATCCTGTCGAGAATGCCGCCGTGCCCTGGAATTAAATATCCCGAATCCTTTTTTTCTCCGATTCTTTTGATCAACGATTCGGTTAAGTCCCCTGTCATTCCGGCAATTACCGTTACGGACGACAAAATGATGAAGGAAATAATAGTAAATTTTTTATAATCATCTATAAACATCCTGAAAACAAGAGCAACGAGGACTGCCGATATAAATCCTATAAATGCGCCTTCTACGGTTTTCTTCGGGCTAAGCGGGAAAATCAGTTTATGCCTGCCGAAGTGTCTTCCGCCGTAATATGCAAATATATCTGATGCCCATACGAGTATAAACAATAATAAAAGAAGCAGCCTTCCACCCGAAAGCTCTAAAATTTTCAATAAAAAAGATAAAAAGAAACCTGCATAGAATATAGAAAATATATCTAAAAATATGCTTTTCCCCGAATCGGTTTTAAAAAAAAGGATGTTTTTAAGAAAAATAAGAAAACCTGATAAAAAAAATATAAATATAAAATCGGCGCTTTTTAAAAAGGCAAAAGAAAAGACAATCAGTATTGAAAGGATTTCCGGCAGTATAAAATATTTATATCCGGTTAAGTCGAAAATACTGAATATCTCGTAAACAGAGAGGGCTGTCAGGAGGATAGAAATAAAAAAAAATTCGTATATATTAAGTAAAAAAATAGATAAAATTATTACTATCCCGAATACAATTCCGAATACAAATCTCTTAGGGTCAAATCTCGGTTTTTCCAAATCTTCTTACCCTTTTTTCGTAATTTTTTAATGCGGCTGTTAAATTTTTTTTTCTGAAATCCGGCCATAACGTTTTCGTAAAATATATTTCGGTATAGGCGCATTGATAAAGCATAAAGTTGGAAAGCCTATATTCGCCGCTTGTTCTAATAAGAAGATCGGGATCTGGGATACCCGCCGTGTAAAGATATGATGAAAAAAGCCCGTCGTTTATATCTTTTATTCGTATTACGCCTTTTTTAACGTCTCCCGAAATTTTAGAAACGGCGTCTAATATTTCTTCTTTAGAACCGTAACTTAGCGCAAGCGTTAGATTTAATTCGTCGAAATTTTTTGTTTTTTCTACCGCTTCTAACAGCGTAGATTTTGATTGTTCCGGAATTCTGACTATATTGCCTATAAAATTAAGCCTGATTTTATTTTTTATAAGATAAGGAAGTTCAATCTTGATATATTTGTCAAGAAGCCGCATTAAAGAATCGACTTCCTCCGCCGGTCTCTGCCAGTTTTCCGAAGAAAAAGCATAAACCGTAAGATATTTGATTTTATATTCCATTACCCCTTTGATAACGGATTTTAGAGATTTTATTCCTTCTATATGTCCATAAATCCTGTCTAAACTCCTTTTCTTTGCCCATCTGCCGTTTCCGTCCATAATAACCGCAAGATGGTTAGGGATTTTTTTAAAGGTCATACTTCCGATATTTCTTTTTCTTTATGCTTTGTTATTTCATCTATTTCTTTGATAAAACTGTCGGTCAATTCCTGAATTTTTTTTTGGATTTTAAAGGATACGTCTTCCGATATTTCTTTGGATTTTTCCGACGATTTAATTTTTTCATTTGCCAAACGCCTGACATTCCTTATTTCCTGCTTAATGGATTCAGATAATTTGTTTATCTGCTTTACGATTTCCTTGCGCCTTTCCTGCGTTAGCGCCGGTATGATAATGCTTATGCTTTTTCCGTCGTTCGAAGGATTTAAAGAGGAATCGTATTTTTGTATGGCTTTTTCTATAGCGGAAAGAGAACTGACGTCCCACGGGGTTATAGTTATAGTCCTGCTGTCAGGCACGGAAATAGAAGCAAGTCTTATTATAGGAGAAACGGAACCGTAATATTCGACGTTGATAGCGTCTATCAGTCCGGTAGAAGCCCTTCCCGTTCTTATCCTAGCCAGTTCACCTTTATATGATGAGATTGCATAGGACATTTTAGTTTTTATCTCGTTAACAAATTCAGGTTCATTCATAATGTCCGCCCCCTCCCCCAAAAAAAATTAAGAATTTGAAATCACGGTACCTATGGACTCGCCTTTAACAACTTTTAATAAATTGCCCTGAACCAATAGATTAAAAACGACTATAGGCAGCCTGTTATCCATACATAAAGATATAGAAGTGGAATCCATAACTTTTAAATTTTTATTCAAAACATCGATATACGTAAGTCTTTCAAACTTTACCGCATCGGCGTTGACAAGCGGATCGTCGCTGAAAACCCCTTCAATTTTTGTAGCCTTAAGAATGACGTTGGCATGAATTTCCATAGCCCTAAGCGATGCGGCTGTATCGGTAGTAAAGTAAGGATTGCCGGTTCCCGCGGCAAATATAACAACTCTTTTTTTCTCTAAATGCCGCAAAGCCCTGCGCCTTATATAAGGTTCGGCAACCTGCTGCATTGCTATGGCGCTCTGAACTCTCGATATGACGCCGTTATCCTCCAGACTTGCCTGCAAGGCAAGGGCATTTATAACAGTAGCAAGCATACCCATATAATCGCCCTGAGAGCGTTCTATTCCAAGTCCCTTAGACATAGACGATGTGCCGAATCCCCTGAATATATTGCCTCCGCCTATGACGACCGCAACCTCGACTCCTGCATCCGTAACTGACTTTATTTCCCGGGATACAAAATTTATTACTGAAGGATCTATGCCGCATTTGTTTTCGCCGGCTAAAGCCTCCCCGCTAACCTTAAGCAGTATTCTTTTATAATTTAGTCCCTGCATTATTCTCCCAACTGGTATCTTACAAATCTTTTCAAGACTATATTTTCTCCTAACTTTGCTACTTCATTATCGATTACGGCAGAAATATTTTTCGAAGGGTCTTTTATGAACGCCTGCTCAAGCAGGCAGACATCCTGATAATATTTTTCAAGCTTGCCTTCGATTATTTTTTCCTTAACCGCCTGAGGCTTGTCCATAGCCGTAAGTTGTTCTCTGTAAATCTCTTTTTCCTTCGCTATAATTTCGGGCTGAACGGCATCTCTTTTAATATAAAGCGGATTTGAAGCGGCTATATGCATAGCTATATTTTTTGCAAGTTCTTGAAATTCGGCCGTTCTGGCGACAAAATCCGTTTCGCAATTTATTTCTAAAAGAACGCCTATTCTTCCGCCTGCATGGATATAAGAATGAATCAAGCCTTCCTTGGCTTCCCTGTTTGCCTTCTTTTGAGCTTTAGCAAGCCCTTTTTTTCTCAATATCTCGACTGCTTTTTCTAAATCTCCGCCTGTTTCTATAAGAGCGTTTTTACAGTCTACAAAACCGGCTCCCGTCACCTGCCGCAAATTTTTAACAAGTTCGGCGCTTATATTTTGTGGTTTTTCCAATTATTTTTCCTCCGGTTAAAATTTTATACTTTATAATTAATCCTGCGCTAAAAATTTTCGGTTTTCAGATAGAAATATCCGATTCTTCTCCTTCCTGCTCATCAGGCTGAGTAGCCTCTGCTTCACTGACTGCCGAAAACATTTCTTCAGTAATGCTTCCTTCGGGAATGGTCTGTGCTTTGCCTTTACCGGTCTTTTCCTCGTAAATCTTTTTTCCTTCTATAACGGCATCCGCCATTGTGCTTAAAATTAACTTTATTGCCCTTATGGCATCGTCGTTGCCAGGTATCAACCAGTCCACTAAATCGGGGTTAGCATTGGTATCGGCAACTCCTATTATGGGAATCTCAAGTCTTTTTGCTTCTTTTGCGGCGATAATTTCATGATGAACATCGACTATAAATACGGCATCCGGTATTCTTTGCATATCTCTGACGCCGTTAAGAACCTTCTGATGCTTAATTATCTCTTTTTCCATTTTTGCCATTTCTTTTTTCGTAAACCTGGAAAATTCTTCCGACTCTTTAAGCGCTTCCAATTCTTTCAATCTTTGAATAGAAAGCCTAATAGTCGCAAAATTAGTAATCATCCCGCCGAGCCATCTTTCGTTCACATAGGGCATGCCGCATCTTTTTGCTTCTTCCACTACGATAGGATTGGCCTGCCTTTTTGTGCCTATAATAAGAATAACTTTGCCTTCCTTTGCCATTTCGAACAGCTTATCGTAAGCCGCCGAGATATAAGGAAGAGCTTTTTGAAGATCGATTATATGGACCCCGTTTCTTGCTCCATATATGTAAGGTTTCATTTTGGGGTTCCATCTTTTTGTTTGATGTCCGAAATGGACGCCTGCTTCTAACAACTGCTTAATTGTAACGTTAAACGGCATTTTAGTCTCCTTTTGCGCTTTTTTCTCCCCGCCTATACAAAGCACTTCAAGCACAAATTAATAGACGGGTACGATTTGGTTTATTTTAACTTATTTTTTTATCATTTTTACGCATTTATTGCAAGAAAATTATTTTGCCCAAATCACGATTTAGAAAATATTTAATATCCCGTCATTATTAAGTAATTCCAGCAATCCATATATATAAATTTCTAAATCGGGATTTGGGTTTTGTAAAGAAAATTAAAAATGTTATTATACCCGTTAATGGGAATCCTTTTTAATTCGTATGAATTATCCCCTGCGCTAACCTTCCCCCTTACCGTCGTAAATGCCCCTATGTAGCCGGCTTTTTTAACGGCTCTCATCACGTTTGCGTTATAAGCGCCGAAAGGGTAAGAGAAAAAATCTACGGGAGCATTAAGTATATCTTCCAGATACGCTTTAGATGCTATGAGTTCGCCGGTTAAAACACCTTCTTCGAGCCGGTCTAAATAATAGTGGTTTATTCCATGTGAGCCGATGAAGAATCCATCTTTAAACATATCCTTAATTTCGCTTTTGTTTAAAAAATCTTCCCGTATTTTCTCCCTTTCATCTGGAATGATGTTTTTTTTTCCGATAAAACCCGCACTTATAAAAATTACCGAAGAAAAACCCGCAGCTTTTAGCACCGGATAAGCATTTAAATAATTATTCTCGTATCCGTCGTCGAAAGTTATTAATAAGGGTTTTTTTACGGATATTTTATGCCCTTTGACGAAAGATAAAATTTCTTTAGGATTTACGGTGTTATAACCTAGGAATCTTAATAAAGCTATCTGCCTTTTAAACTGCTTCGGAGTAACGTATAATCCCTTATATACCGCATCTTTTCTGGGGTAATCTATTTTATGATAATATAAGACGGGAATTTTCATAAATCGTAAATTATAAATCGTAAATTATATAAATAAAAACTCAACTCCTGTAAGAGCCGTTTATATCGACATATTCTTTGGTAAGGTTGCAGGTTAATACGGTAAACGATGCTTCGGCGCATTTTAAATCTATTTTTATATCTATTTCTTCCGGCGATAATATACTTTTTTCAAGATTTTTGCTGATTTTTCCAGAAGATTGGGAATTTTCTACGATTTTTTTCCCCTGAACATATATATCTATAAAATAAGGCTTTATCCTGACGCCGGCTCTTCCTACCGCATCCATAATGCGTCCCCAGTTCAAATCTTCTCCCGTTATCATAGTTTTAAAAAGAAGGGAGTTGGCAAGCGTAAAAGCAATTTTTTTTGCGCCGGTTTTGGTATATGCGTTTAAAACTGAAATTTTTATAACCTTTGTTGCGCCTTCCCCGTCTTTGACTATCATTTTTGCAAGTTCAAAGCAGGCGCTTAAAAGAGCTTTTTTAACGATATTATAATTAGTTCCTGCCTTATTAACCGGTGAGTTTTCCTCTGGATAAAAAAAAGCGGCGGTATCGTTAGTCGAGGTATCACCGTCAACCGTAATCGAATTAAAAGAGCTTTCGACACACTCTTTAAACATCTCGCCGGCAATTTCTTTTTTTAAAGAAATATCCGTAAATATAAAAGCAAGCATAGTCGCCATATCGGGCATAATCATTCCCGATCCTTTTGCCGTTCCGATTATCCTATACTTTACTCCGTCAAGCATGACATCTTTAGACACCGTTTTGGAAAAAGTATCGGTGGTCATAATCGATTTTGCAAAATCTTGAAATCCGCTTCTATCTGCGGATTTAACCAATTCCGGAACAGCCTGTTCCATTAAAGACACGTTAAGTCTTTCGCCTATTACACCGGTAGAGCATATGAAAATATTTTTTTCATCGACTCCGGTTTCTTTTGAAACCGATTTTAAGACTTTTTTAGCATCTAATATGCCGTATTTGCCGTTGCATGCGTTTGCGTTTCCTGAATTTACTATTAAAGCTCTGATAATATTTTTAGAATGATTTTTGGAGATAATAACCGGAGCCGCCTTAACCTTATTGCGCGTAAAAACTGCGCTGACCCGGAGCGGAATTTCGGAAAGCATCAGCCCTATATCTAAATCTTTATTTTTTTTTAATCCGCAGGATTTACCCGAAAATAAAAAATTATTGATTTCTTCCATGACAATTTTTATATTTTTTGCCGCTGCCGCAGGGACAAGGTTCGTTTCTTCCTATCTTTTTTGGTTTCACTATAGGTTGTTGTTTATTTTGTTTGTCTCCGGCTTCTAGATTTATTTCGTTATGGGTTAGAACAATATTGTCTGAAAGAAGACCTGCGCCGGCAAATATATCGCCTACGTTTATGCTCTCCTCAAATTGAACTGCCGCAATAGAACTTAACGCTTCTTCTTTTATTCTGAACTGCATATTTACAAATAAACCGTAAGCCTCTTTCTGATATTCTATTAAAGGATTTACCTGCGCATATCCTCTAAGTCCTATGCCTTCTTTAAGAGCGTCTAAAGAGGTCAGGGCATCCTTCCAGAGACTGTCTACCGCCTGCAGATATAATGCCTTAATTATATCTGCCTGTTCTTCTTCGGGAAATAATGCTATTTTAGCGTCTATATTTTTTTTAATTACATCTGAAATGGTATTAAAAAGCTCGTTTCTCGGCAATTTCTTTAAGGCGAAGGTAACGGCATCTTTTTTTGCCTCATCCGTTACTAAATTTAAGTTAAAGGTTTCAGCCGTCATAGAAATTATATCTATCGACAGGCTTGCTTTTATAACCTCTAAAAGACCGTCAATATCCCAGTTTTCGTTATGTGCTTTTTCAGGAATGTAGCTTTCAAAATAAGATTCTATTAAAGATTTTATATCAAATAAGATATCGTCATAAATTTCGGAAATATCGTTTATCTGCAATATTCTTTTTCTATATGAATATATAAGTTCTCTCTGTTTGTTCATAACGTTGTCGTAATCGATGAGATTTTTTCTTATGTCAAAATTATGCCCCTCGACCTTTTTTTGAGCATTTTCGATAGCTTTAGATATCATCGTATGTTCTATAGCCTGTCCGTCTTTTAATCCCAGCTTCTCCAAAAAAGGCGCAAGCCTTTCGGAACCGAATATCCTCATAAGGTCGTCTTCTAAAGAAACATAAAATCTGGACGAGCCCACATCTCCCTGTCTGCCCGACCTTCCTCTTAATTGGTTATCTATGCGCCTCGATTCATGCCTTTCCGTTCCAATTACATGAAGTCCTCCAAGGTCTTTGACTCCCTCTCCGAGAACGATATCTGTGCCTCTTCCCGCCATATTGGTAGATATGGTCACCGATTTTTTCTGGCCGGCGTTTGCGATAATATGCGCTTCTTTTGCATGATTTTTAGCATTCAGGACGGAATGGGATATCCCTTTTTTCTTTAAAATGCCGCTCAATCTTTCCGATTTTTCTACAGAAACGGTCCCGACTAATACGGGTTGTCCGGTCTTGTATTTTTCTATAATTTCTTCGGATACCGCATTAAATTTTTCCGCTTCCGTCGCAAACACCAAATCTGGATAGTCTTTTCTGATCATCGGTTTATTGGTCGGTATGACTGCTACGTCGAGATTATATATCTTTTTGAATTCCTCGGCTTCGGTATCTGCCGTTCCGGTCATACCCGCCAGCTTATTATACATCCTGAAAAAGTTCTGAAAAGTAACGGTAGCCATAGTCTGGTTTTCGCCTTCGACCTTAAGACGTTCTTTAGCTTCCAGAGCCTGATGCAGTCCTTCTCCGTAACGTCTGCCGTTCATAATACGTCCGGTAAATTCATCCACTATAACGACCTGATTATCCTGAACTAAATAATCGACCTCTCTGAAATAGCATGCACGCGCCCGCAAAGACTGATTTACGGCATGAAGCAAATCTAAGTGTTTGATATCGTAAATATTTTTTATATTGAAAGCCTTTTCAACTTTTTCAATGCCTTCTTCGGTTAGTATTGCGGTTTTTAATTTTTCATCTACCGTATAATCTAAATCTTTTTTTAAAAAACTTACCGCATTATTGGCTTTATAGTACAATTCGGTAGTTTCGTCGGATTCCCCGGAAATTATAAGCGGGGTTCTCGCCTCGTCTATCAGCACCGAATCCACTTCGTCTACTATAGCATAGTTTAATTCTTTTTGGACGTAATCGTCTAAGGAAAATTTCATATTATCCCTTAAATAATCGAAACCGAATTCGTTATTGGTGCCATACGTCACATCGCAGTTATAAGCCTTCTTTCTTTCTCCGTCATCTAAATCGTTCGTTATAACGCCCACGGAAAGGCCTAACATGTTATAAGCTCTGCCCATCCATTCGGAGTCTCTTTTGGCAAGATAGTCGTTTACGGTAATAACATGCACGCCTCTGCCGGTCAAACTGTTAAGATAAACAGGCAAAACCGCCACAAGTGTTTTCCCTTCCCCTGTCGCCATCTCGGCAATCTTTCCCGAATGAAGAACCATGCCGCCGATAAGCTGAACGTCGAACAGGCGCATATTAAGCGCTCTTTTAACCCCTTCTCTTGCAACGGCAAAAGCATTGGGAAGCATATCGTTCAGCTTTTTCTCCTGTTCCGCTTGAGAAAGCCCTTTAATTTCATCTTTGAACTTATAGGTCATCCCTTTGATTTCTTCATCCCCAAGACTAGAATATACAGATTCCAAGGAATTAATTTTATCGACTAAGGGCTTTAATCTTGAAAGCTCTCTCTGATTACTCGTCCCGAATATGCTTTTTAATAATTTAACTACCAATGTGAATGCGCTCCTTTTATTTTCCAGAAACCTGAACATCTTTAAATAATATAGAGGGCGAACCCGTCGAACCGAAATAGCGGATGTCGTCTGCTATTTTTACTATGCCGGTAAATAACCGCATCAAATTTCCGCTCAATACAATTCCTTTAACCGGAAAGTTTATTTTTCCGTTTTTAATATAAAAACCGGAAGCCCCGAGTGAAAACTCTCCGGTGTAAGGCTTTGCCATGTGAAGTCCCATAAGCTCATTTATGTATAAACCTTCTTTAACCGAACTTATTATATCTAAAATATTAGTCTCGCCGTTTTTTATAAAAAAATTAGTTGAACCGATATCCGGCGGAAGAGTAAAAGACCTGCTTACGGAATTCCCCGTCGATTTTGCGCCGGCTCTTTTTGCATATTCGATATCGTAAAGATAGGATTTTACGGTTCCAGAGGAACATAAAACCTTTTTTTGCATCTTAACGCCTTCCCTGTCGAATATATCTGTCATAGCCCCTCCGTACAAAAGACCGTCGTCGATAATATCCAATTTATCGGAGAATACTTTTGTTTCTAACCTGCCTTCCAATAATGATTTCTTTTTATAGACGTTATCCGCATAAAAAGACTGCTTTAATATGCTAAGAAGTTCCGACGAGGTAAAATTATCGAATATTATATTGTAGTTTCCGCTTGGCACGGCTCGTGCTCCAAGCTGGTCGACTCCTTTTTTCGCCGCGTTCATAGCCGCTTTTTTAAATTTCAACGCACCGAAACCATGGGAAAAATCAAAATCGAATCCTGAACCTGTATCCTCGCCGTTACGGGAAGCGACGGATAAAAATATTTCGTAAAAAGTTTTTTTTGAAGATATATCGACTCCGTTGGAGTTGTAAAATCTTTTATGGATTAAAGTTTCGGAATAGGAAGGCTTATCCACCTTATATATTTTTTTGTCATATGAATATGCCGTTTCTTCCATTTCCTTAAGAAGCGATTTCTTTTTATCTATATCTATGCCGCTCCAGTCGTCCGAATAAATGCCCAATTTTTCCGGCAGGCTTAAATCACTGAAGTTTCCGTCTTTTTCGGCAAAATCAAAATAGTCATTTTCGTCCATAAACTTCAAAAGAGAATAAGCGTTGTCTAAAGTATTAAGAATCTTTTGCTCTTCAAAACCGAGGCAGTATGAAAAACTTACCTTTTTTTTATCGTATAATCTTATATTAAGACCATTTGTTTCAGCATTGACGTAATTAGATATTTCGCCGTTTTCCGATTCCATCTTTAATATTTTAGAGTTAAATAAATAAGCCTCTAATTTTATTCTCTTTTTCTTAGAATAATCGTCTATTACCGAAATTACGGCATCAAAATTATCGCTTCGCTTTCCGAAGCCCTCGGCTTCTTCATGAAGTTTCTTCGAAACTTTCATTTATATTACATTCCTTTAAAAAATTTAATTTATATTGGGCATTTACTTGTTATTTATGCGGGAAATTATATCTGCGGCGACTTCTTCTATAGATTTCTCGGTAGTATCTATAACATATGCATTTAACTTAGAATATATTGCTATTGAATGTGCAAGCTCCTTTTCTATGGACTCCTTGGACACATAATCCTGCGAAAGAGAAAGTCCCATTCTTTTTAATCTCTCCTTTCTCAAATTTGAAATTCTAAGAGGGTCGGAAGTAAGTCCGAATATCTTTCCCTTAGGAATATTATAAACGGCTTCATCTATGCTCTGGGCATCTATTACCGGAATATTTGCCGCCTTAAAGCCTCTCTGCGCAAGAAACAGGCATAAAGGGGTTTTAGAGGTTCTGGAAACTCCTAGTATAAGAGCATCCGCCTCCGATATTTCGTCTATCCTTTGTCCGTCGTCATGTTTTACCGCATATTCCAACGCATCGATTCTTTTGAAGTATTCATCGTTAACTCTGTGAATCAACCCCGGTTTTCTCTCAGGAGACAGGTGCAAAATATTTGCGATAGAATTTAATACCGGTCCTATAATATCTATGCTTGTAATACCTTTTTCAACCGATTCTTGAAGCATAATGTTTCTAAGGTCGTCTTTAACGAGGGTAAAAATAACTAAGGCATTTTTATCAGAAGCTTCCGTAATTATTTCCCTTAATTTTAAATCAGAATCGATTAATAAAAATCTTTTAAGATGAATCTCTGGAATAGAAAACTGCGAAATTGCCGCTCTTGCAACTTTTTCGGCAGTTTCGCCGGTTGAATCGGACACGACGAAAACATAAAATTCTCTCTTTTTATTGCTTTTATTGTTCATTTTTTTTCACATATGCGTTTTTAATCCAGATTTTTTCCATAGAAGCATGCCGCCTTTAAGATTATGAACATTGTGAAAACCATGTCTTTTAAGCATCAAACATGCCGAATGGCTCCTTACGCCGCTATGGCAGACGGCAATGATATCTTTATCTTTATAGTCGTCCAGCTCATTAATCTTTAAGGGCAGAAGCTTCATCGGCATCAATTTTGCATTTTCTATATGCCCCAAATTGCCGTTGAATTCATGCGGTTCCCTCACGTCTATTATAACCGTGTTTTTACCTTTATCCTCCGATAATTTTTTAAAAGCCTCCTCCGGAGTTAACTGATTAACGTCTCCGGACAGTCCTTCCCTTTTGAAAATATTAAACATTTCGTAATTTTTTCTCCTTTTTTTATTTATTGGTATTTATTGAGTGCAGATTCAAATCCGCCACTCTACCATTTCTGCAAATTTTATTTATTATAATACATAGTTTAGATTTTGTCTATGATATTTATAACTCAAGCATTACCGCAGTCTCGTCGCAGTCTGGAAATTTGACGCAGTTTATGCAATCGCTCCATATTTTATGGGGCAGTTCCGATTTATCGATAATTTTAAACCCCGATTTTTGAAAAAATTGCGGCTTATAAGTGAGAGCGAAAATACTTGTTATCTTAAAAAATTTTGCCTCTTGGATACATTTCTTTATAAGTTCCGTTCCGATAAGTTTCCTAGTATATGGTCTTTTTACGGCTAACGACCTTATCTCCGCAAGATTTTCCCATACTATGGTAAGAGCGCACGCTCCTATAACATCAGGCACATGACCTGATATGTTATGACCTTCTTCATCTTCATTTTCTATTTCGGCAATATAAAAATCCCGCAAGTGCTCATATATATCGCTCATAGAGCGGGGAAGCATCTCGCCCGCCTTGGAATATTCGGAAAAAAGATCGTAAAGCGGCTTGACATCGCACATTAGAGCCTTTCTTAATATCGTTTTAACGACCTTCATTTCATTCTTTAATGTTTTAATGTTTTCTTCCACTTCTATTTCTATTTCGGTCGGATAAAAAATAGCCGCTCCACCCTTCTCGTATCTCTGTCTACCCGTCTTATACAACAAAGCCCCTCCTTCTAAGAATTTCTTTCGCATGCAATAATGCCGCTTCGCCTTGTGAATCCCCTGATAACATTCTTGCCGTTTCACCGACCCTTTCGTCCATGGAGAGATTTTTGATTCTCGTATAAGTCTTTCCGCCGGAAACCTCTTTATAAACAGAAAAATGTTTATCGGCAAATGACGATACCTGCGCAAGATGAGTAATTAGGATTACTTGATTGACGACAGATATGGCTTTCAATGCTTCCCCGACGAAATTGGCAACGTCCCCGCCTATTCCTGTGTCTATCTCGTCAAATACAAAAGACGCCGTATCCTTTTTTTTATTTAAAATCTTCAATATACATAAACTGACGCGCGAAAGCTCTCCGCCGGAAGCAACCTTAGAAAGTTGTCTGGGGGTTTCTCCCGGGTTTGCCGAAAACATAAAAATGCATCCGTTAAGTCCGGTTTCCGAAAAATCTTTCTCAAATTCTCCCATAGTAAGCTCTATCTTAAATACCGGCTTAATTCCAAGAAATAAAAGCTCTTTTTCGATTTCTTTTTCTAAAACCTTAGCGAAGTGCAGTCTTTTGTTATGCAATTCTTTAGAGACCTGCAAAAACTTTTCTTTTATGTTTTTATATTCGACATCTATTTCGGAAGCTCTCAGTTCAAGTTCCGATATGCCGCCTAATTCTTTTTTTGCCTCGTCGTAAATTTTAAGCAGCTCGTTAAGGTTAGAAACGCCGTATTTATTTTCGATGCCTATAATGCCGTCTATTTTAAGCTTTATCTCGTTTAATCTTTCTTCATCGAATTCAAAAGAAGAATATTTTTCTAAAGACAAAAGGATATCGTCTAAAATAATTTTAACGGTTTCGGCATTTTTTAATTCCTCTTTCTGCTTAAAATTGGAATCTAATTCCGATAACTTGGAAAGATTTGATATTAGAGGATTTAAATGTTTAAGAATGCCGTATTCTTCATTGTCTATTAAATCTATGGAAGATAAAATGAATTCTTTTATGCTGTTAATGTTTTCGAGCCTCTTAAGTTCTTCCTTCAAAATTTCTTCATCATTTTTGGATTTTATATCAAGCTTTTCTACGTCGCTCGTAATATACGAATTGATTGTTTTTATACGTGATATTCCGTCTATCTTTTTTGTTATATTTACTTTTTCGGCTTCTATTTTTTTAATATCGCCATAAAGTTTTTTGGCGCGGGTTAATAGATCTTGATTTTCTGCAAAATTGTCCAAAAAAGCCAGCTGGCTGCCAGGCTCTATGAGAAACTGCCTGTCGTTCTGACCGAATATTTTGACCAAATTTTCGCTGATACGCTCTATTATGTTTTTATTTACCTGTTCGTTATTTATAAAATATTTGCTTTTTCCGGCTTCGGAAATAGTTCTTTTTAAGATTATATCGTCGTTTAATATGTCCTTAATGCCGCTTTCTTCAAAAATATCGGACAAATCCGCTCTGCCTTCCCCGCTGCCCGCATCAAATACCGCGCTGACGGAACCTTCTTTTTCGCCGGTTCTTATAATATCCTGCCCCTTAGTCTTCCCGAATAAGAAATTTATAGATTCTATTATTATGCTTTTCCCTGCTCCCGTTTCTCCGCTTAAAACATTCAAGCCTTCGCAAAAATCTATTTTTAGATAGTCTATCGTAGCAAAATTTTTTATATATATCGTTTTTAACAATTTTACTTTTACCAGTTTAATTTCGTTCTTAATATATTCCAGTAATCGTAATCTAAAGATACCGAGAGATAAACTTTTGAGGAGTGTTTTTGGATTATTACTTCATCGCCGTCGTAAAGCTTTAAACCGTCTCTTCCGTCCGCGGAAATAAAAATATCCCTTTCCTGAGGTAGAATTCTTATTTTAAGTTTACATGGGCTCATTATGAGCGGTCTGTTGGAAAGCGTATGTGGACATATAGGGGTTAAAATAAAAGCATCTATATCGGGCTGGACGATGGGACCGCCCGCAGATAAAGAGTATGCGGTAGAACCGGTCGGCGTAGCGATTATAAGTCCATCAGCCCTGAAGTCGTTTAACCATAAGTCATCGACAAAGACGGTTAGATTAATCACTCTTGCATGAATGCTTTTTTCTCTTGCTATAGTAGCTTCGTTTAACGAAACTAATTTTTCGATAGATTTGCCTTTTCTGAATACTTCGATATCAAACGCCATTCTCGGAATAAATTCTAAAGAGCCGTCAAAGAATCTTTCGACCGCCTCTTTTTTTTTGCGCTCAGGAACTTCAACAAGAAAGCCCAGCGTGCCGAAGTTTATTCCTATAATCGGAACTTCAAGCGGAAAAATTTTTCCTAAAGTAATTAAAAGGGTTCCGTCTCCGCCGCAAACTACGACAAGTCCGACTCCTTCGGTATCGGAATGAGTAATGCCCATACTCGGTTTAACTATTCCTTCTATACCGTTTTGTTGAAACAATCCGCATACATAATTTGCGGATTTCAATGCGTCTTCGGCACCTTTTTTGTAGGAAACAAGAACCCTTTTAATATTTTTATTAAAATCCGATGAAAACATTAAATTGCCTAAACCTAAACGCTAATGGAGAGCTTTTGTTTCATTTAATAATCCGCCCTCTTTAATTATTTTAACCTGTCTGTCGGTTAAATTATACTTAAATTTATACTCCGAATTTTCCTTAGCCTTATTTATAAAGGTGACCGGCTTATGTTCAGTCAATTCTTTTAAAATATCAGGCGCGTAAAGCTCGTCTCCCTGTTCTATTTTATCATAATCCGCTGAGTTTTCAAACGTCAGCGGTAATATTCCAAAATTAATAAGATTTGCAAAATGAATCCTTGCAAAAGATTTTGCTATAACCGCCTTTACGCCGAGATACATAGGCGCAAGCGCTGCATGTTCCCTGCTGGAACCCTGTCCGTAGTTCTCTCCGCCTATTACGAAACCGCCCTTTTCCTTTAAAGCTCTTTCCGAAAAAGCCGGGTCAACCGATTCAAAAACATACTTAGATATTGCAGGTATATTGGAACGCAAAGGAAGTATTTTAGAACCGGCCGGCATTATATGGTCGGTAGTTATATTGTCGCCCACTTTAAGAAGAACTTTTCCGCCTATTGATTCAGAAAGTTTTTGCTGTATGGGAAGCGGTTTAATATTCGGACCCCTGTAAACTTCTATCTCTTCGGGGTTAGTGGAAGGTGAAAGTATCATAGAATCGTCTATATCAAATTTCTCGGGCATTTTAATTTCCGGAGCCTTTCCGAAAGTTCTCGGATCTGTTATATGTCCGGTAAGCGCGGAAGCCGCCGCCGTCTGAACGGAAACAAGATATATTTTTGCATCTTTGGTTCCGCTTCTTCCTTCAAAGTTGCGATTGAACGTCCTTAAAGAAACTGCGCCGGACCGAGGAGCCTGACCCATCCCTATACACGGTCCGCAGGTAGATTCGAGAATTCTTGCGCCGGAAGCTATTAAATCTGCCAGTGCGCCGTTTTTTGCTATCATTTCGAAAACCTGCTTTGAACCGGGCGATATTACGAGACTGACGTCCGGATGAACTTTTTTGCCTTTCAATACATTTGCGACTGTCATTAAATCTACGTAAGAAGAGTTTGTACAACTTCCTATAGCAACCTGGTCAACTTTTATGTCTTTTAATTCACTTACTTTAGCAACCTGGTCGGGCATATGCGGTTTGGCGGCAAGCGGCTCTAAAGAACTTAAATTTATGTCTATAACTTCGTCGTAAACAGCGTCCGCATCGGCTGAAAGCGAAGTATAATCGCCTATTCTTCCTTCCGCCTTTAAAAACTCCATAGTCCTTTCGTCGCTCGGAAAAACCGAAGTAGTCGCTCCGAGTTCCGCGCCCATATTGGTAATAACGGCTCTTTCAGGCACAGTCAGCGTTTTTACGCCTTCTCCGCCGTATTCGAAAATTTTCCCTACGCCGCCCTTCACCGTAAACCTTCTTAAAAGTTCGAGAATAACGTCTTTTGCGGAAACCCAATCCGGCAGTTTTCCCGAAAGTTTAACCAAAACAACCTTCGGCGCAGTCATATAAAAGGCTCCGCCGCCCATCGCAACCGCAACGTCGAGTCCGCCCGCGCCTATAGCTATCATTCCGACTCCGCCGGCGGTCGGCGTATGACTATCCGAACCTAAAAGCGTCTTTCCCTGAACGCCGAATCTTTCCAAGTTAACCTGATGACATATGCCGTTTCCGGCTTTAGAATAAAATATGCCGTATTTGGCTGCTACCGTCTGCAAAAACCTGTGGTCGTCCGCATTTTCAAACCCCGTCTGAAGGGTATTATGGTCTATAAAACTGACCGATAAATCAGTTTTAACCTTAGGCGCGCCTATTGCTTCGAATTGCAGATAAGCCATCGTTCCGGTCGCATCCTGCGTGAGGGTTCTGTCGATTTTTATCGCGATTTCTTCTCCCGGTTTTAGATTGCCGCTTACAAGATGTGCGCTTAAAATTTTGTTTGTTAAACTTTGTCCCATAAATTAAATTCTCCCGATTTAATTATTAAATTAATATTAATATTAATACAAAAAGTTATCAATAATTATTTTAGCAATGAAAATTAAACAGGCGTTTGATGACGGATTAAACGAAAAGGCTCTTTTTTACGGACTATTCTCCGTCTTATTTTAAAAAATATGTAAATATTTTAATATAATTTTTTAAAAAAGTAAACAGGTTTTAAATTCCCAAAT
>JAKASB010000110.1 GCA_021828255.1 bacterium
GTTAATCCTTCTATATTTTTTTATATAATACCTTTAATTTTAAGTCAATGAAATATATTTTAAAACAAGATAATAGTATAACGGATATTATGACAAATTAAAAGTTACCCAAATCCCGATTTAGAAACTATTTAATAAATTCCAATATCCCGTCATTGCGAGCGCAGCGGACGAAGTCTAGCGCAGCTAACCAATCTTGTTTAGATTGCTTCGCTGCTCTCGCAATGACATTATTAAGTAATTCCAGCAATTCATATATAAAAATTTCTAAATTGGGTTTTGGATCTGTCCCCATAAAAAACGCCGCTTTACTTATTTTTTTACCGTCCGGGGGAATGTAAATTGAACGATAAAAAATAAACAAACTTTTTATTCTTCCGCCGATTTTTTAACCTGCAAAAGTTTTTTTGTTATATCTATGAAAAGAACCAGAACGCCTATACTGAAAACTATATCTCCGGGAACTCTCAACCATAGCCACATATCGGTCTTGTCGTAAAAATAGATGCTTCTCGAATACCAGTAGCCGTGTTTAATCGAAGCCGCAAACTGCAAAAAGCCTTCCGGCAGGAAATTAAAGATAACCCATAAAATCATACCTACGTTAAAGCACCAAAGGGCTACTCTTCCCGCGCCTTCCGTCCATTTGGAAGGTTCCACTATCATCCTTAAGACATAATAGGACAAGGCGATACCCAGAAGACCGAACACGCCGAACAAAGCCGTGTGTCCATGGTTTATCGTTAAATACTGCCCATGTTCGTAATAGTTCATTAACGGAGTATTGATTAATGCGCCGAAAACGCCTGCTCCGATAAAGTTCCAAAACGTGGAAGCCTCTAAATATTTAAATGATAAATCCTGCGGAAATTCTTTGCCCGCCTTTACAAGGATATTTTTCTCGTAAACCGCCTGCATAGTTAAAAGCAGTAAGGGAATAACCTCGAGGAACGAGAACATAGAACCGAGCGCAATCCATATAGACGCGTCGCCTATGAAGTAAAAATGATGCCCCGTTCCGATAATGCCCCCTAAAAATATAAGGATTATCTCGAGAAGCAGAGTATTTTCTATAGTCGTTCTTTTTACGAGACCCTGCGAGAGGAAGAAATAACCTATAACCGCAACGGCAAAGAATTCAAAAGTTCCTTCGACCCATAGATGAACGACCCACCATCTCCAGAAATCCGTGATCGTCCAGTTCTTAAGAATCCATGCAAGCGGAAACATCCCGAATACATACATCAAACCGATAGTAGCCGCACTGATTAAAAACAGCCTCTCGACGCTCCATTTATCCGTATTTTTTATAAAATGTGGTTTTAACGCCCTGTAAAGTATTACGACCCACAGCAGTAAGCCTACAAATACGATAATCTGGTTGAGCCTTCCCAACTGCAAATATTCAAGTCCCTGATTGCCGAGGAAAAACCATAAGCCGTTATGGAAATAGCCTTTGGCTCCGAGATACATTCCCACAAGAGCCGCAACTCCGTCGATTAATAATGCCCACCACAGAAAATCGATAAAAAACGACTGCCATTTTGCTTCTTTCCCGCCGCCTATATATTTAGAAACGAATATCCCCGCGCCGAGCCATGTCGAAGCGATGAATAAAATCGCAAGCTGAATATGCCACGACTTAACGATATTAAACGGCAAAGCGGTAAGAGTATGAATTCCGAAGAACGACGCTCTTTCCGCATAATAATGCGCCAGAAGCATACCCGCTATAATCTGCAAGCCGAGCAGGAAAACGCCTAAGAAAAAGAATTTGGCGGATTTTTTCATCGAATGGGTAATTTTAAAATTATCCAAATCCACCATCGGTTTCCAGTTTTCAAGCATTGCCGGAGCTTCCTGCCAGCCCGGAGCAATATAGTTAAGGAAAAACCAGATGACAAGACCCGCAAGGGCAATAAAAGTTGCCAGAGATGCAAAAGTCCACGTATAAAGATACGTCGGCGGAGTATTGCCGGCTCCTCTGCTATAAGGCCAGTTGTTGGTATAAGTATGGTTAACACCAGGCCTTAACGTCGATGCGCTCCACGCCGCCCATGAATAAAATTCTACTATTCTTTTTATATCCTGTTTAGAAGGAACGAGATTCTTTCCTATTCCCAGATTTCTGTTTCCTTTCGTATAAAGATTTTCGATTCTTTTTTGAATCTGCCCGAAAGCGTATATCTCACCGGGCGTGTAAGTCAAAAGTCTGTCCGCCTGAGAAAACCTGTTTTTCTTTATTTTAGATATTACGAGAGATTTTATATAAACTTGATCTCTCGGCGAAATTTGAGCGTAAGGCTTCTTATAAAGTTTCTGCGCCTCAAAATCTCTGTAGTACTTAACCTCCCTGTGAATATACTGGTCTGTAAAGTCCGGTCCGAAATATGCGCCGTTGCCGTAAATAGAGCCGTAATCCATAAGGTCGAATTCCTGAAACCTTGCCTTGCCGGCAACAATATCCTTTCCGGTAAAAACGGCCTTGCCTTTTTGGGTTATTATCTGCGCCGGAATAGGCGGCGCGCCGTAATATACCTTGAACGTTCCGTAAACCAATATGGCAACAAGAACAATAATCGTAAGCGATAACGTAATTTTTAAAAATTTATTTACCGCTTTTTCGTCATAATAAATGCTTTTACTCATAAACACTCCTCTTTTCATTTATTACAGTTAATTAAAATAAATTAAATTTCCTTTTACTTCTAATAAAGTAATAAAGATTATTTAACGCCTCACCGAGTTACTAAATATTTTCACCCCCTTTTACTATCGTTTGTTTTTTTATTTTTCATTTTATCTTGAATATTCTGAGCCTTTTTTAATTCCACCGTTATGATTTTTCTATCTTCTTTGCTTAAATGATTGAGCAACAATACAAAATACATAGTTCCGGTGGGATTTTTCAAAAAACCGTTTACGTTTTCCTTATAAACTTTTTTCGCATCGGAATACGCGCCGGAAAGGTCGGGACCGACATGTCCGCCCTTAATATTCAAGACCCTTATATTATGGCATCTGACGCATCCCAGTTTATAAAATATTTTTTTTCCTGCCGGAGCGCTAACCTTTTTAGAATTAAATCCGATCCCGTCGGATACTTTCAAAGAATAATATAATTCTATAAAAGATAGCGTAAGGATAATAATCAATCCTGCAATAGCAGGCGCCCATATTGTCATAAATTTTTTGCTGATTTTCGGCATAATCATAATAATATTATTTAAATAAAACTCCGTTATAAATTCAAATTATCTTAAGTTTATTAAATTATAAAAAATTAAAAAAATAAACGTTATGACTTTTGTCACATTTTTATTTTTTATAAAATTATTTTATTAATGTGATAAAAATCATATATTAAACGTTAAAAATTTAAGATAAT
>JAKASB010000024.1:0-3054 GCA_021828255.1 bacterium
GGGCAGCCCGTTCCGGGATAGATGATATTAACTTATTTTTTTTAGTATAACTCCCCTCCTTTTTAAGGATATTAATTAATAATTAAACATAATAGGAGATTAATTTTATGGACGTTTTAATCTTAACGGGTTCTAAAAACGATTTGGGCGATATAGACAGCACAGTTCAAACGCTTAAAAAATTCGGAATTTCCTACAAACTGCATATTTCGTCCGCACACAGAACTTTAAAAAGAACTATGGAACTCGTTGAATCCGCAGAGAAAAACGGCGCAAAGGTAGTAATAGCCGCAGCAGGCATGAGCGCACATCTTCCCGGCGTTATTGCGGCAATGACGGTTCTTCCCGTCATCGGCGTTCCTCTTAACGCTTCCACCCTAAACGGATTAGACAGCCTGATGTCCATCGTCCAAATGCCGGGAGGTATTCCGGTAGCTACCATGGCAATCGGAAAAAACGGATGTATAAATGCCGCTCTTTTAGCCGTATCTATTCTCGCCTTATCCGATGCGGCTCTAACGGAAAAATTAAAGCGCTATAAAAAGGAAATGGCGGAATCGGTAATTCAAGCCGATAAAGAAATCAATAAAGAAAATTGAAAGGAGACGCCGTAAAAATGAAAAATTTAATCGAAAAAAGATTTGCGGAAGCGAAAGCCATTTTAGAGCTTATGTCCAATAATAGAGAAATCTTAAAAACCATAGAGGAAATATCTAAAACTATTATCGAGACATACGATAACGACGGAAAGGTTTTTATCGCCGGAAACGGCGGGTCTGCGGCGGATGCCCAGCATATTGCGGCTGAGCTTGTTTCGAGGTTTTACAAGGAAAGAAAAGCGCTTGCCGCCGAAAGTCTTACGGTAAATACGTCAAATCTTACGGCAATAGCTAACGATTACGATTTTTCGGTCGTTTTTTCGCGCCAGCTCGAAGCAAACGCAAGAAAAGGCGACATCTTCTGGGGAATATCGACGTCCGGCAACTCCAAAAATATTTTGTCCGCCATTAGTGCGGCAAAAAATATCGGCATGAAAGTCATCGGCTTTACCGGCAAAGGCGGCGGAAAAATGGCGGAACCTGTAATGTGCGACCTGCTCATCAGGATTCCGTCCAAAGACACGCCTCGAATTCAGGAAAATCATATCTTAATCGCCCATATTATCTGCGAAATAGTGGAAAATGCCTTCTTTAAGTAATCTGAAGCTAAAAAATATCTATAAATTATTTTAAGCATGCGGGATATCCGAAAAATTTCTGGCATCGAACAGCGACGAATATAACTTCATCGCATACATATCGGTCATGCCGCTGATATAATCGGCGCACATAACTTGAAAACCGGCGTTTTCGTTTTTATCTTTTCCGAAGCCGTCGTAAAATCCAAATTCACAGAGTTCCTGAAAATCGTCGGGATAAAATTTTAAGTTTTTAACGTCGGAAAAAACGGAAAAAAGCCTTCTTATAATATTTTCGGCTTTATATCTGTTTAAAAGTATTTCCCTGTTCTCCATAACGAGCCTGTAGGAAATCTGCTTGAGAGCGCTAATTTCTAAATTTACGCCGTTTTTCCATACTACGCCGTATTTATAGGAATCGTCGTCAAAATCTATCGGAATATCGAAGATTAAATTGTTTTCCTTCGGCTTTGATTTTGATTTTAGTTTTGCAATACCACCCTGCCTTTCTTCTAAATCTATGTTTAAAATAAATTTTGAAATATAATTGGAAAAAAACTCTTTTAGGTCAGTTTTGACTTTTATGTGATGCATCGAATCCCCCTGCCGGTCTGCAACAGGTATGCGGTTAGCTTCTTTGCCTCCTGTAATCTTAAAAATATTCCTGAGGTTGAAAAAGAAATTATCCACCTGTTTTCCTATTTTATTAATAGAATCTTCTCCGAAACATCCGTCTTCTTTTAAATATTTTAAGTATTTGTTTACCTTAAAATGCCCGCCTATGTCTATAAGTTTAGACTCTACGCCGTCTTCAATATCGTGGGTGGCATATGCAATATCGTCGGCAGCGTTTAATATCTGGCATTCTATGCATCTTGACACCCCGAAAAAATTATCTTTAATTCCTTTGTTTTCAAAATTATTTAAAAACACGGAATATTTCTTTAAATATTTTATAAAATCTTCTCCATGAAGTTTTTCGAGGATAAATATGTCGTTATCATATATAAAATGTTTATTTTTATCGGATAAAGAGTAAGGAATTTTATATTTTAAAATTCCGTCTATAGTTTTAAGCGACGGGTTAATTCCGTATATTTTATTGTTTCTTGAATCGTAAAACTTTTTTTCTAAGAAATTAAGTATTCTTATATTCTGGGCGTTTGCCTCGAACCCGAATTTTCCGCCGGTCGCCTTCTTTAGTTCTTCGTTTATAATGAATTCGCCAAGGTGTCCGAAGGGCGGATGTCCTATGTCGTGCGCAAGAGAAATGGCTTCTACGAGGTCTATGTCTATATTCAAAGAGTATTTTTTATTTAAAATAGATGCTGCAGCTCTTGCTATCTGCGATACTTCGAGAGAATGGGTAAGCCTCGTCCTGTAATAATCCAGCGTAAAAACCCCGAAGACCTGGGTCTTATTTCTCATTCTTCTGAAGGCGCTAGAATGTATTATCCTGTCCCTGTCGATTTGAAAAGGCGTCCTTATCCCTTTTTCTTTTTTTTCTTTGTCCACATATCCATAATCGAAAACTCTTTCGTTATTCATTAAAATACCTCCTTTTGCCCCTTTAACCCCAAATCCAGATTTAGAAACTATTTAATAAATCCCAATATCTAATCATTGCGAGGATCAGTCATTGCGAGAGCAGCGAAGCAATCTGAAGCGAGATTGCTTCGCTGCTCTCGCAATGACATTATTAAGTAATTCAGGTAATTCATATATATAAAATCCTAAATCGGGATTTGGGTTAACTTTTAATCTTGCTTTTAAATCTAATTAAATATATACTATTCAAAAATTTTTAAAAAGACAAATAAATAAAATGGAAATGTATAACAACGGAGGTTTTTATATATGAAAAATAAAGAAAATAA
>JAKASB010000024.1:3154-7889 GCA_021828255.1 bacterium
TTAACTTTTAATCTTGCTTTTAAATCTAATTAAATATATACTATTCAAAAATTTTTAAAAAGACAAATAAATAAAATGGAAATGTATAACAACGGAGGTTTTTATATATGAAAAATAAAGAAAATAACGACGAACAGGCATTTTCGCCGACGGAAATAGAAGAAGCCAAAAAAACATTGATTAAAATTAAAAAGGATATTTTTAAAGAGATAGACGCAGGCATCAAGGAGGGCTCTTCAAAAGACTCGACGGAATACCGCGGCGATAATTACGACATTGCTTCAACCGAAAGGGACCGCGAGCTGTCGTATATGCTGGGGGACAGGGAAAGAAAAAAGGTCAGGGAGATAGACAACGCTCTTTTGAAAATAAAAGAAGGAACATACGGAACATGCGACGAGTGCGGTAAACCAATTTCAAAAAAAAGGCTGAAAATAATTCCTTATTCCAATTTATGCATAAACTGCCAGTCGATGGTGGAAGAAGAAGAAAAGAAACGGATGAGCGAAGACTATATCGACCGCTTAAGCATGCTCTCTTTGATGAGCGACGACGAAATGTTTAAAGATTCGGATGAGTAAAAGATATAGACGTCATAGATTCCATAAGCGCTTTTGAATACGGATGGGCTGGGGCATTAAAAAAATCCTCCGTTTTCGCAATCTCCATTATTTTTCCGCCGTACATTACGCACACCCTGTCGGCAAGATGTCTGACTAATTTTAAATCATGTGTTATAAATATATAGCTCATTCCGGTTTTCTCCCGTAAGTCCATCAATAGATTTAAAATCTGGGCTGATACAGAAACATCTAAGGCGGATACCGGTTCATCGAGAACAAGGAGTTCCGGATTTACGGACAAACATCTTGCTATTCCAACCCTCTGTCTCTGACCGCCGGAGAGCATATGCGGATAATTAGAAGCTATGCTTTCGGATAGTCCTACATTTTTCAACTGTTTCAACGCAAAATCCATTCTGTCCTTATCCCTGTTTTTTATAATACTATTCTTAACCGCCGGATAAGATATTATTTTATAAATCTTTTTTTTAGGATTAAGCGAAGAGTATGGGTCTTGAAAAAGTATCTGGATTTTTTTTCTGAAATCTTTTTTTTTATTGCTATAATCAAGGGGCTCGCCTTTAAAATACATTTCACCGGAGGTTTTTTCCGTTAGTCCCAAAATTAACTTTGAAAGCGTGGATTTGCCGCATCCGGTTTCCCCGACTATTGCAAATATTTCATTTTTGAATACATCGAAGGATATGCCGTCAACGGCTTTAATTACGTTTTTTTTTATATCGAATAAAGTTTTGTAATATTTATAATGTTTGGAAAGACCCGAAACTGATAAAATTATATCTTCGTTCATATTATTTTCGTTCATATTTTTACCTAATCCTGCATTAAACGTTTTTTACCTTTATGCATCTAACGTCCCTGCCGCCCTCAAAACTGCTAATGGATATATCCGTTAAGCAATTTTCGTCTCTTTTAAAGCATCTGGAGTAAAACCTGCATTTTCCTTTACTAAAATCGTCCTTCGTAATGAAACCCGGTATAGTAAAAAGTCTCTGTTTTGGGGTATAATCCGTAGACAAAAACGGAACGCTTTTGATTAAAGAGACGGTATAAGGGTGCGCCGGATTATTTATTAAATCTTCGGTATTTCCTGATTCCATTACCTGCCCGGCATAAAATACGTAAATCCTGTCGGATATGCTTCTTGCGACGGTTAAATCGTGGGTTATAAAAATAACTCCTATATTGGATTTTTCTCTTATATCTTCTATAAGTTTTAAAACCCGAAGGGAAGTCGTAACGTCTAAAGCGGTAGTAGGCTCGTCAGCTATCAAAAAACATGGATGTAAAACCATAGCCATTGCAATCATAACCCTCTGCCTCATTCCTCCGGACAATTCATACGGATAAGAACCAAATCTCGATTTTCCGTCGATGTTCATAGAATCCAAATATAAAACCGCCGTGTCTATTGCTTCTTTTTTAGAAACTTTTTTATGGGCAAGTATAGCTTCGGTTATCTGCTCCCCTATTTTCATAACCGGATTTAAAGATGTGTTGGGATCCTGAAATATCATCGATACCAGTCTGCCTCTAACTCCTATAAGTTCTTCAGGATTGAGTTTAAGGATATCTATTTCTTTATCCTGCGATTTGCATTTTATTCTAATTTCGCCGGAAGTAATGTTAGAAATACGGGGCGGGTTCAGCCTTAAAATAGATAACCCTAGAAAAGATTTGCCGCTGCCGGATTCGCCGACTATCGAAACAACCTCCCCTTCATTGATGGTTAAAAATAAGGAATCCGCGACGTTAATGCAGTTATGCCCATCCGTACACAATTCTACGGTTAAATTTTTTATCTCAAGACCCATTTTTTACTTTTTTATTTTTTTTCAGGTTCACATTCCTTTTCACATTCTTTCAAGAACCGGTACGCATAATAAATTTAAAATCTGCGTCAAAACAGTTCTTACCGACGACAACATAAAAAGACGCGGTTTTATAAAGTTAATATCGTTACCTATCAGCCTGTAATTCTGATAATATTTGTTAAAAAGAGATGCAAGTTCCAGAGCGTAAGAACTTAAAACGGAAGGCTCGTTTTGTTCCATTGCCTCGTTAACGGCATCTTTGAAGCAGGCAATTTGTTTAGCTATTAAAAAGATATCGTTAAAGTCGGTATCTTTTTTTGAAAATGAAAAATCCGGGTGTTTACTATCTATATTAAGCGCATTCAATTTAGATACAAGGCTGTTTATCCTAGAAACGGTATATTGAAGATAAGGACCGGTTTGCCCTTCAAAAGATAAAACATTATCCCAGTTAAAATTTACGTCGGTAGCCCGCCTTGTTTTTAAGTCGTTAAATATAACCGCTCCAATGCCTATTTTTAAGGATGTTTGTTCCGCCTCACTTTTTTCGCCAACCGGCGTTATCTTAGATGTTGTCTTAATTAAATCAGTGACTTCCCCTGCAACCGTTCCCCCGTCTTTAAATCTCTCTAATCTCTCTTTATTAAGTTTTTCTTTAGCCTTAAGACTTGCTTCTTCTATATAATCATTTAAAAATACAATATTGCCCTTTCTTGTGGACATCCCTATAATTCTTCCGAATTTAACGTGGACGAGCCTGCCGCCCATAATTGACACATAGCGTTTAAAGTTAGGACTATCTTTTAGTTTATCTATATTCTCCTTCAAATTCTCCTTCAACATATCGAAGATGCCGAAAAGCTGGTTAAAATGAAGCGATTGTTCTGAACCGACGACGTAAATCATCTTATCGAAATTATATTTTGCCATTCTCGAAATTGCCGTAACAATATCCCTTGAAAGATAAAGGGATGTTCCGTCGCTCTTTGCAATCAAAGCAGGAGCTTTGACACCTTTAATCCGGACTATTACCGCCCCTTCGCTGACTTCAGCAATACCGCTTTCAAGCAAAATGTCTTTAATATCGTTTGAAAATTCAGCGCTGGATGCCTCGCCTTCATATGCATCAAACTCGATGCCTATAGATTTATAAATCCTCTTAAATTCATTTATGCTAAGTTTCCTAAAAAGCCTCCATAAATCATACTGCCCTTCCTGCGTCCCGCAAAAAGCGTTTTTATTTTTTTCGGATAATTTTATTTTATCAGATATGCCCTCGGCGCTATTTTCACCACCGAAAAATTTTTTGGTTTTTTTAAAATTTAGATTACCAAGATATTCCTCCAAACTGCGCTTATTTATAGATATAAAATCCTCAAGCATTTTAAACCTGTTTTTGGCTTCTTCGTTGGCGGTTGCATCGGTTTGTTCATCTTTGTGTATTCTAACGTAAAGACCGTATAAAACTTTTACGGGGTCTTTTTCAAATTCGGAAAAATTTATATCGTTATAACGGCAAAATGCAGTTATGAGCTTCCCAAACTGCGTCCCGAAATCCCCGAGATAATTTATTTTTATAACATTATGACCGCAAAATTCATAAATTTTGGACAAGCTCATTCCTATAACCGTCGAACGCAAATGCCCGACTCCGAAAGGTTTTGCAATATTGGGCGAGGAAAAATCTATTATAACCTTAAGTGGTTTTTCATGGGCAGTTCTTCCGTAATTTCCATTCGAACCTGCAACGTCTTGAATAATATGGGAAGCAAATTTTTCTTTATCCACGAAAAAATTAATGTAAACTCCTTTTATTTCTATTTTATCGAAAAGGTCTTCTATTCTTTCAAAATCCGGTATGAAAATATTAAAAATTTCTTCTGCAATTTCTTCCGGTTTTCCTTTAAAACCGTATCTTGATAGATAATAAGACGCAAGGGAATAGTCGCCGAAAGAACTATCCGGCGGATTTTTTATGAGCTTTTCCGATTCCTCATGCGATATCTGTATATTTTTTTTCTCTTTAATTATCCCTTGAATAAACGAAACAAGGCTTTTTTTAAATACGTCCATCCAAATTTATTTCCCTTATGCTTTATGTTTATATTTATTTTTTAATTTTAATTTAAAATTTATACGTCTAATTATATCAATTAAATGACTTTAAAAAAATAATAAATTTGATATAATGAAATGAAGGGATTAATTTAATGTTAGAATCTAAATATTAATCCGCAAAGGAGAAACAATTAATTATGAACATAGAAAATAAAAATAAATTCTTATGCGAGGCTTGTCCATATATTTACGACCCGGAAAAAGGCGATCCTGAAGGTG
>JAKASB010000024.1:7989-19381 GCA_021828255.1 bacterium
GGCGCTTATAATACTAAATTATAATACTATAAAACTAGAAGGAGAAATTTAATGGCGACACCGGAAGAACTCGCTTTACCCAAATATCAATGTGATGTTTGCGGCTATATTTACGACCCGGAAGTAGGAGATTCTATAGGGGGCGTAGAGGCGGGGACGCCTTTCGAAGAATTACCGGACGACTGGGTATGCCCTGTATGTGGAGCGGACAAAACCCATTTTCATCATTTTACGGGATAGATTTAATTTCTTTTTTTTACTCTTGACTTTAATAAACCGATAGGATAACATTATAGCATGAAACTACAATGTGATAAGGCTGATACGTTAAAATTATTTGCTTCGGTGTTTTTATTTGCTTTAGCTATAGGGGTAGTAGGATTTTTTGCGACTCCTGATGCCGGCGCTATTTCCTATAACAATTTTGTCAGAATGGTAAATAACGACAGGCAGATAGGAAACCCTGATGCCGCCGTTACAATTATAGAATATAGCGATTTTCAATGTCCCTGGTGCGGAAAATTCGAAGAAAACGACCTGCCGCGCATTATCCACTATTATGTTAAAACAGGAAAGGTTTTTATACAATTCAGGGATTTCCCTCTGACATTAATGCATAAATATGCTTTTAAAAGCGCCGAATATGCCGACTGCGCCGCCCTTCAAGGAAAATATATGACGGTAAGAAGCCTGCTATACAAATATCAAAATGATTGGAGCGTAATAGGAGATTTATACTATTTTCTTAAAACCCACGCAAAAGGAGCGATAAACTTTAAAAAAGAAGAAGCGTGCGTACAAAGCGGATTGGTTAAGAGGCTTATAAAAAGCAATATGTCATCCGGTACGGCTGCAAAAGTAAACGGAACTCCTACGTTCTTTATATACCGAGGGTTTACTCTTTATAAAAAAATTACGGGATACAGGCCGTTTCCAGTAATTAACAAAATTCTGCAGGGAGCCCTGCAATAGAACACGGTATAGACATTACAGAAAGGGGACAGATTTAAATCTGTCCCCTTTCTGTATCATATATTTCCCGTAATATATATTTTCTTTTCCGTGGTATTATCGGGTATTTTTTTTAAACCCCTTATAATTTTAGAAACAAATTTTTCCGTTTCTATGAAAGCATCTTCTAATTTAATCCCCTTTGCAAGCAAAGATGCAAGACAGGCTGAAAAGGCGCACCCCGTTCCGTGAATTTCTTTACCTAAACTTAATCTTTTGTTTTCGAATATAAAAAATTTGTTTTTCGAATCAAGCATTATATTAAATATTTTTTTTTCACCGGATTTTTCGGAAATGTGAGAGCCTTTTATTATTATGTTTTTAATGCCTGGATTTTTTTCTCTTATAATTTTTGCCGCAAGTTTCATTCCGTTTAAGTCTTTAATCCCTATTCCAGAGATAAGCTCCGCTTCTTTAATATTAGGGGTGATGACCGTTGCATACTTGAATAAAGGGATTAAAAAACCGGGGTAACCAGATTTTTCCGCCAACGCCTTTCCTGAAGTAGAAACATAAATGGGGTCGATAACAACTATTTTTGGATTATATTTTTTGAGAAACCGGCTCAATATAAGACTCTGGTTTTCATTTAATATTAAACCTATTTTTACGGCATCCACCGAAAAATAGCTAAATACGGCATTTAGCTCCGCAGAAAAAAAAGCATCGGGAACAGGTTCTATCATATAAACATTATTCGGGTTCTGGGCAGTCATTACAGTAATTGCGGATAAACCAAAAATTTTAAACTTAGAAAATATTTTGGCGTCGGAAGTTATCCCCGCTCCTCCAGAACCATCAAACCCTGCAACGGATAAAATTTTTAACGTCATATTTTTTCCATCCTGAATTTATAAGTCTTCTAACCGAAATATCAAAATATTTTCTGCGAGATCAAAGCAATTTCTTTTTATAATCTCTTATGCCGCTTAAAATGTCGGAAACTTCGGAAATGTTTTTCGTGTTTAAAATATCCGATTTTTTCGCCCACCCTTTTCTTGCAATATTAATGCCGTAATTAACAAAATATATACTGGAGGAATTATGCGCATCCGGATTTATAGAAAGCAAAACATTTTTGGATACCGCTTCTTTAATATGCCTCCAGTCTATATCAAGCCTTTTAGGGTTGGCGTTAAGTTCTATAATAGTCTTATATTCGGATGCACAATCTAAGACTTTAGATATATCGACCGCATACCCGTTTCTTTCTAAAAGAAGCCTGCCGGTAAGATGTCCTATTATAGTAGTATAAGGATTTTTAATAGCGTTTATAATCCTTTTGGTCATAAGATTTTCTGCCATATTAAACTTAGAGTGGACGGATGCTATCACAAAATCGAGCTTCATTAACGTTTTTTCATCATAATCGAGACTTCCGTCAGGCAGTATATCAGATTCTATACCTTTAAATATTTTAATTCTGCCATCGTATTTTTTATTCAGCCTGTCTATATATTCCATTTGAGATTCAAGGTCGGAAGCGGAAAGTCCGTTTGCATAATGCGCCGAAACAGAATGGTCGGAAATTCCCACATATTTATATCCCTGTTTTATGCAGGCTTCTATCATTGCTTCGAGACTTTCTTTCCCGTCCGTATATGTCGTGTGAATATGAAAAATCCCATGCAAATCTCCCTCCTCTATAAGGTCCGGTATACTATGGCTCAATGCCGCCTCTATTTCTCCCGTCCCTTCCCTTAATTCCGGCGGTATAAACTGCATTCCAAATACATCATAAAATTCGGTTTCGTTATCAACAATTATTTTATTGTCCGAACCGGACTTTTTTTCGGCTTCCTGTTTTTCACCCTCGAGAACATATTTGCCGGTACTATTACCTTCCGCCTCTTCATTGCTTATAAATATTCCATATTCGTTAATTTTATAGCCGTGTTTTTTTTCTCTTGACCTCAATTCTTCGTTGTGTATTTTGGAGCCGGTAAAGTGATGAAGAGCATAAACAAAATCGTCTTTATGGACTATCCGTAAATCTACATGTATCCCGCTTTTTAAAACAACGCTGATTTTAGTTTCTCCGGCAGATTCAATTCTTAAAATTTCGGGATAGTCTAAAAATATTTGCGTAAACCGCTCCTCTTTGCCTTCTATAACAGAAACCACAATATCGATATCTCCTACTGTTTCCATTTTTCTTCTTAAAGAACCGGCTACCCTAATTTCGTTAATAAGTTTTTGCGGGGTATTTTTTAGATAGGCTTCAAACAGAAATGCTTGATTAAATGCATCTATATATAAAAATCTCTGTTTAAAAACTTTGTAATCCTCGATAGATTTCTTTAAATTTTCTATGGATTTTTCTCCAAAACCCTGAACTCCGCCGAGTTTATTAGACTTAATAGCATCGTCTAATTCTTTTATTCCTTTTATATGAAAATTTTTATATAAAAGATTGGCCTTTTTCGGTCCAAGTCCACGCAGTCTCATCAGTTCAAGGATCCCAGCAGGTACAGACTTAACGAGTTCGTCATAATAAACGAGATGCCCTGTATCCGTCAGCTCTTTTATTTTCAAGGAAAGGTCTTTGCCTACCCCGGGAACATCCAAACGCCCGCCGCCGGAAACAATATCCGATAAATTTTCCCCGAACCGACTTATAGCCGCGGCGGCATTTAAATAAGCACGTATTTTAAAAGGGTTCTCTCCTTTTATTTCAAGGATTTCGGCAATTTGTTCAAAAACTTCGGCAATTTCGCTGTTCGTCATAATTATTGTATATTTCCAGATAATTATGTTATATTATATATTAAATTTTTAAAAAGACTAACGATGAATCTTTTATTTATCAACTTTATTCAATATTTTTTCGATATATTATACACGATTCTCAATGTATATATGTGGATAATTATTATAAAAGCGCTGCTCTCCTGGGTAAATCCCGATCCTTATAATCCGATAGTCAGATTTATAAACGACATTACGGAGCCTGTTTTAAATAAGGTAAGATTGATACTTCCTCTCGGAAGCGCCTTTGCTTTTGATTTATCGCCTATAATAGTTATTGTTATAATCTGGATAATTATAACGGTATTAAAATTTGCGGAATTTAATTATATTCTACCTTTTATGATTTTAGGGCGTTAAAAAATAAATAAAATAAAACGGGGGTAAAATTATGGAACTCTCTCCCTTAGAAATAAGGTCTCAAAAATTTTCAAAAAAAATAAAAGGATATGATGTAAGCGAAGTAGATAATTTTCTTGAAATAGTATCGAAAGACTTAGAAAAGCTTTACGGCGAATATTACGAATTAAAAGAAGAACTCGTCAAAAAAAATCAGGAAATTACAGATTACAAGGAAAAAGATAAATCGATCAGCGAGGCAATACTTATGGTGCAATCCGTCTCCAACGATATAAAAAAAGCTGCGATAATGGAAACGGAAGCTATAAAAAAAAGGGCAATTGCCGAGGCAGAAAATATCATAAAAGGCGCTAACAAAAAATATTTAGAAATAACTAATGATATAGACGGCTTATTAAATAAAAGAATCGTTATAATAAATTCTATAAAAAACCTCCTTCAGACAAATATCGACTTAATAAACAGAGAAGCAGATAAAAACATGGAAATTCCTTTCCCATCAGGGCGCGTTAAAATAGACGTATCCGTATCCGGCGCTATGGACGATAAAACGAAACCTCCTGTTTCAAAAAATGCTGAAGAAGAAAGTACATCCAGCGCCAATTATTATGATTTAGCCGATTTTTTAAAAAACGATGCGCCGGCACCTGAAGACAATAAAAAAAATAATGACGAAAAGGACAATGTGACCGGGGAAAAAGATATGGAGGAACTGTTAGGGGATATTAATAAATTTACTTTTTAGACCTTAATATTAATAATACAAAATAATATAATAATGATTGCGGTTTGTTATAAAAAAATAAAATAATTTGGTTATTGATATTTATTGTGCTATACTTATTTTATAAGAATGTTATATATTATAGATATCATACATACTATATAAATAAAATTAACTATGAAAATATTACTTGTTCAACCGAATAATGTAAGCGTAATCGGACTTAATAACGTATCTTTAATAGAACCTACCGGTCTTGAAGCAATAGCCGGAAGCCTCCTTAAAGACGATCATACGGTAAAAATAGCCGACTTAAGAGCCGTGGATTGCGACTCCGACACATATTTAAATTATGCAATAAAAGAATTTAAACCGGAGGTCATAGGCTTTTCATGCTCCTTTACTCCCGATGTTTACAGAACTATCGAACTTGCAAAAAGAGTAAAAAATGAATTCGGGGTACATTATGTTTTTGTCGGCGGACATCATGTTTCCGTCTATCCTTTAGACTTTAATGTTAAAGAGATTGACGCCATAGTCGCAGGAGAAGGAGAATATACCGTCAGGGAACTCGTTAATGCCTTTGCCTCCAATTCCCCTATATCTAAGGTAAAAGGCATTATATACAACGAAAACGGAACCCAGATAAAAAATCCCTCCCGGGATTTGCTTAAAAATATAAACGACCTTCCTTTTTTTGCAAGGCATCTTACTGAAGAATATAGAAAAAAATATTACCTCGGCATAAGGACGTCCCTCGCATGTCTTGAAACCGCAAGAGGCTGTCCGTTTAAATGCGATTTTTGCAGTGTCTGGAATTTTTACGGAGGGTCTTACAGGTCTAAATCTCCGGAAAGAGTTATCGCCGAACTTAAAGAAATCAAAGAAGATTATATACTGGTTACGGACGATAATTTTTTCAGCGACGTTAGAAGAGCAAAAAAAATCGGGGAACTCTTAAAAAAAGAAAAAATCTACAAACTATATACCATTCAAGCACGAAGCGATACTATAGTCAAACATCCCGAACTTATATCGCAGTGGAAAGAAATTGGACTGTCCAACATTTTTATCGGATTTGAAAGTATCGATGATGATAGGCTCAGCAGTATCAACAAAAGCAATTCATCTTTAAATAACGAAAAGGCTTATTATATAGCAAAAAAAAATAATGTTGCCGTGACGGCATCTTTTATAATATCGCCGGATTTCACAAAATTAGATTTTAAAAAATTAATCGACTTCGTGAAAAGGCTTAAAATAAGTGTCCCTGTGTTTTCCGTATTGACGCCTCTTCCAGGGACAAAACTATATAATGAACTAAAGGATAAATTAACCGTTAAAAATTACTCATATTACGATTTATTTCACCCTGTTTTGGAAACATTTTTATCTAAAAACGATTTTTTTAAGGAATTTTCAAATCTTTATAAAACATCATACAAAAGCCTTAACTTAAGGGCAAACGATATTCTATTCGTAATAAAATATATACTGTCAGGAAAAATGCCTATAAACCATATGTTTAAACTTAAGAAATCTATGCGGTTTATTTCAACCCCGGAAACATACATAAATTCTTTACTCTTGGAAAGCAAAAATTAATTATTGCAAATTTATTTTTCAAATATTATAATACTACCTTTATATTATATATAATATTAACATCTTAATAAGAATAAGCACACTTTTTAGGAGGGCTGCATAATTGGTTAAGAAAAATCTTTTTAAAAACATCGAACATCAATTCCCAAAAAAATACGAGACTTTGGTTATCCTTAATCCCGATATAGAAGAAACCAAGTTTAATAATTTTCTCGATAAAATAAAGGATATTATGTCTAAAAACAGTGCCGAATTCTTAAATTTTGAGGATTGGGGCATTAGAAAACTTTCTTACGATATTAAAAAACTAAACAGGGGGAAATTTATATTAATACATTTTTCTGCCAAAGGTTCCTTTATACAAGAACTTGAAAGAAATTTAAAAATTTCTGACGACTGCATCAGATTTCAAACAGTAGTATATACACAGGACATAGAACCAAAAAAAGAAAATAAGGAGGAGGTAGTTAATGAATAGATATCGGCAGAAAAAAACCACCGGAATCGGCCTTATCCGGAGGACATATACCAGAAAAAAAATATGCAGATTCTGCGCAGACGAAAACTTAAAAATTGATTATAAAGATTCAAGGCTTATGAGGAATTTTGTCTCCGAAAGAGGCAAGATTATGCCGAGAAGAATTACAGGGAACTGTGCCTATCATCAAAGAAGAGTGTCAAGGGCTATTAAAATTTCAAGAATAGTTTCGATAATACCCTATACATCCATTAATATTTAATGTTTAGAACAAAAACGGTATTTTTAAGTTTATTGCTCTCGTTTTTATTGTTTTTATTTATTATAAATTCAATATATAATGGGATGTATTCTTTTATTAATCCTTTTATATATATATATTACGACATTACTTTAATACTTTTATTTTCTATTATCGGATCCGCTTCGGTTATCCCTATACTACTATCCGTTGTTATTGCCGTCGGTTTTTTAATGAACTACAGCGGTGGGACTATCTTTAGCGGCTATTTTAATCATGCCGCTTTTGGACGCTTTTTTATATCGGTTATAATAATTCAACTTTTGGTATTTGTCGTTACGCCGTACATATTTTCATATTTAATTTCAAAAGGATTCGGGGCGGCAAAATCTATTTACCTTCCCGTATTAGCCGTATTTTTGGTATTTTTTTCTTTTGCGGCTATTTACATATTTGCAGGTAAAATAGATATCGTTTCGTCTTTGAATTATTTCTCCGGCAATATGACCGAAAAACTGATCGACGCTTATAATAAAATGGGGATGAAATATTTTACAACTTTGAAAATGCGGGATTTAATTTCTAAACTGCTGAAACTTATTTTTTTGCTTTTACCGGCAATATTTATAATTTTTTTATGGATGGGTATCTGGATAAGTTTTATATTTTTGAAAAAAATTTCAAAAAAAAATAACGCTTTTTTAAACGGCATAAAAGAAAATTTATTGCTTTGGAAGCCTTCGGACTATTTTTTATTATTTCTTATAGGGGGAATAATGATTTCTATTTTTTCGGTTGGCATATTCAAATATATAGGTTATAATATAATTTTATTATCTTCTTCGGTTTATTTAGTGCAGGGATTAACAATAATTTCTTTCTTTTTTAATAAATTCCATATAAATATATTTTTAAGATTACTTGGGTATGGAATAATTTTTATTTTCAGCAATCCGATAATTATATTTATTATAATGACTGGAATTTTCGATACGTGGTTTAATTTTAGAAAAATAGAAACTAATAAAAAGGAGGTTTAGTATTTAATATGAAAGTTATACTTAAAGAAGACGTTCAAAATTTAGGGTTTATGGGGGAAACCGTCAATGTTGCAGACGGTTACGCAAGAAATTTTTTAATGCCTAAAAATTTTGCGATACCTGCAACAAATTCCAATGTTAAAACCGTCGAACATGAAAAAAAGATAATAGATAAAAAGAAAACGAAAATAGCCACGGAACTTACGGAAATTAAAAATAGTCTTGAAAAAACCGAAATTACTATGCCGGTTAAAGTCGGCGAAAATGAAAAAATATTCGGAAGCATAACGAAGGTGGATATTGAAAATAAACTTAAAGATTTGGGGTTTAATATCGACAGGAAGATAATTAATCTTGACAACCCGATAAAAGAACTCGGAATTCAAACCATTAAAATTAAGCTTTCAAAGGATATAACTGCAGAGATTAAAGTCAACGTAGCGCCTGAAATTTAAAAATTATAGCATTACTTTTATGTATTTATGCAAATCAGGGACAGAAAAAGGGTATTAAAAACAGGGAACGGCAATTCAAATGATAATCTTATAAACATCGTTCCGCCTAATTCCATAGATGCCGAAAAGGCTTTGCTTTCCTCGATCTTAATAGATAATTCCCAGCTAAATTTGGTACTGGGAATTATTATCCCCGAAGATTTTTACGATAGCGTAAACTCAGAAATCTTTAAAGTAATTGAAAAATTAAGCGAAAAAAACGAACCCGTTGATGTAATTACAATTTTAAATAGTTTAAAAAAAGACCCCGACTTCAAGGAAGGCTTTTCCAATTTTGATTACAGTAACTATCTATCTTCTCTCTTTGAAATGCCGGCAGGACTTTTTAATATCGAACAATACTCAAAAATCGTAAAAGAAAAATCTACCCTGAGAAATCTTATTAACGCTTCGAATAAAATCAGACAGAAATGTTACGAACAGAATGACGATATTGAAAATATTATAGATTTCACCGAAAAAACTATATTCGACACAACAGAAAAGGATTCTCCTAAAAATTATGTAGAAGTTTACCCTTTAATAGTCAATTATTTTAAAAAACTTACTTCAAAAAAGCATGAAGACGATATTATTACGGGTATTCACAGCGGATTAAATTATTTGGACGAATACACTAACGGCTTTCAGCCATCCGACCTGATCATTATCGCAGGGAGACCTTCTATGGGAAAAACAGCGCTTTCTCTATGCATTGCTAAAAATATTGCGGTAAAAAAGATTCCGGTTGCATTCTTCTCGCTTGAAATGTCTAAAGAGCAGCTTGCCACTCGTCTTTTGGCTATGACCGCCAAAATAGATTCATCCTTTCTACGAAGAGGCAAAATTCATAATCCCGATATAGAAAACATACACAAAGCGCTTAAAATACTTGAAGACATTCCTATATATATAGACGACAGTGCCGGTATAACGGTAACAGAACTGAGAGCTAAAACACGCAGATTAAAAAGAGAAAAAAATATAGAAGTAGTTATAATCGACTATCTTCAGCTTATGAAATCTTCCCATAACATCGAATCGAGAGAACAGGCTATAGCCGATATCTCCCGCTCTTTAAAAGGTCTTGCAAAAGAACTTAATATTCCGGTAATCGCTCTTTCCCAGTTAAACAGAATGGTCGAATCAAGGCAGGATAAAAAACCTCAGCTTGCAGACTTAAGGGAATCGGGAGCGATAGAACAGGATGCCGACTTAATTATGTTTGTTTACAGAGAAGAAGTTTATAAAAAAGATACGGAGAACAAAGGCATCGCCGAATTGATAATCGGCAAGCAGAGAAACGGTCCCACCGGTATCGTCAAACTTTCTTATATCGATAAATATACGTCTTTCGAAAATCTTGCATATGAAAACAGCGAAGTATATATGTAACCGTATATCTTAAACTAAGGCTGATATATTCCTGGTACACTTTAACCGCCTATATTATATTTAGACGGTTCATTGATAAAATAAAAATAAAATTCAATTCCTACGAATGATTGCACCGCAGTGCGGCTAAACCTGCAGCACCGATAATTCCGGCATCTTCTTCCAATGCCGATCTTAATATCTTAATGTTCGATACGGATGCTTTAAGGGCTCTTTCGGCTACTTCGCCTTTAACTATATCAAACAAATCGGGAATACCTCCTATAACACCCCCGCCGAGTATTATAACACAGGGATTTAATAAATTTACCGAGCTTATTACCCCGTCCGACAAATAAAGTCCTGTTTCTTTAATTAACAGGGCGGCATTTTTGTCTCCGGTTTTATAGGCTAAGGACATTGTTTCTGCGGTTATGTCTTCAATACTGCCGCCTGCCGTATTTATAATATTTTCAAAACTCTTATTATCTGCCGCCGCCCTTTCCCTTGCTATCTTTGCAATTCCAAACCCTCCGGCATATGCCTCGAGACAGCCGAAGTTTCCGCAGGTACATCTTCTCCCTCCGGAAACAACTGTCGTATGACCTATCTCTCCTGCGGCGTTAGAGCAACCCGTATATAAAGACCCGTTAATTATAATTCCCGAACCTATTCCTGTTCCAACAAAAATACATATAATATTATCTTCTCCTTTTCCCGCGCCAAACTTCCATTCTCCATAAGTAATGGCGGTTAAATCGTTTGTTATATAAACATCCAAGCCGGTTTCTTTTTCGAGGATTTTTTTTAGCGGAACGTCGTGCCAGTTTAGATTTGGAGAAAACAGAACAGAGCCTGTTTTATCGTCTATCTGTCCTGCTATACCGACGCCTATAGCTTTTATGTCGTATTTTTCGTTTGCCGATAAAAACTGTTTTGTATTTTGTATTACGAAATCCGTCTGCTTTTCAACTCCATTTAAAGATTTATCAAACGAAACGGATATACGACTCTTTATGGTTCCGTCTTTGCCTATAACCCCGCACCTTAAATTTGTACCGCCTATATCTATTCCTGCCGTATTTTTTTTCATATTATTTTATTCCAAATATAATTTGGCAATTAACCTGGACTATTTTAACTTAGGAGTTATCTGCATCGCCATCGTCTGCTATCTCGACTCTTTTCCCTTTATGCTCTCCTATGATTCTATCCCTGCCGCTGTTTTTTGCCTCGTAAAGAAAATCGTCGGCAATTTTTAAGATATCATCTATACTGTTTATTCTTTCGTCCGGCATAGTAGCGATTCCTATGGAA
>JAKASB010000025.1:0-3414 GCA_021828255.1 bacterium
TTTGATAAATTTTTTATTGACAAAATTTTAAATAGATATATTATATATAAATATGATTATGATTTAAGTAAGTGATGGTAAAAAAATTTAAATTTAATCTTTAATTCATTATGGAGGGTAAAAAAATTGAAAGTGTTGAAAGAGAAAAAAGGCTTAACCGTTTTATTTACTGCATTGTTTTTATTAATAATAAGTTTTAGTCTTTACGGCTGCGCAAAAAAACTTGCGCCGTCTAAACCGGCAGCTAAACCTGCTGCCGTTCCAAAAACTACCGCCGCTCCCGCTCCAAAAACACCTGCTGCCGCACCAAGCAAGACCGTGTCTAAACCGGCGCCGGCTTCTAAAAAATTAGAAGCAGCGGCAATGAAAATTATTAACGCTCAGGGTTGCGAAGGCTGTCATATTATAAACGGCAAAGGCGGTTCAATCGCTCCTAATCTTTCCAAAGAAGGAACAAAAGGTCGTTCTATTCACTGGCTGGAAGTCCAGATCAATACTCCAAAAGTTCATTTTCCGAATACTATGATGCCAAACCACAATCTTAACCCGGTTCAGTTAAAAACGGTAGCGGAGTATCTTGAATCTTTAAAATAAGTTGTTCAATAAATAAGTTCAATAATAAAGATAATAACGTTTAAATTTAACAGGCATTTATGAATTAATGAATTAATCTAAAATTCATAGATGCCTGTTTTTACATTAAATCTTTAAATCAACCCGCAAATTTATGAAAACCAATAAAAACAAAACTTTTTTAATAATAATATTAATTGCGGTTATCGTTTTAGGAATATTTTTATACAAAAATCTTAAAGAAAAAGGCATATCGCCGGTTTCGACCGTTACATCAGTTAAAAATACGGGCATTAAACTCACAAGATATCAAAAATTTAAAAAATTCTGGCATGGGATGTACGGGCGTCTTCGCAAAGAAAAAGTCGTTTATTCTATAAAACCGCTTTATAACGACAAAATAAATAAAATAAAAACATACGATTTAACGCTCACATCATATGACGGTTTGCGACTAAAAGGATATTTCGCAATTCCTTATGGAATCAAGGGAGAAAAATACCCCGGGGTGCTTTTACTGCATGGTTACGGTTCATTCGGAACTCCGGGCTGGGCGCACTTTTTTGCAAGAAGGGGTTATGCGGCTCTTTCCATAGATTTAAGAGGGCACGGGAGAAGCAGGGCAGTTTATAATCCAGGTTTTCCGGGTCTTATGACGAACGGAATCCTTCATATTAAAACTTTTTCTATGGTAAAAATAGTAATGGATTCCTTAGCTTCCCTCAGATTCCTTGAACATTTTAAAAATATAAATTCTAAATATATATTCGTCACCGGTGGAAGCATGGGTGGAGCGCTTTCTTTAATAGACGCCGCTATAGACCCCCATGTCGTTGCCGCTGCCGGAGACGTTCCATTTTTAAGCGATATTCCGGTTCAGATGCCGCTCGCAAAAATGGGTCCATATATGGAAGTTAAAGTATTCTTAAAAAGACATCCCGAAGATAAAGCTAAAGTTATGCGGTCTCTTTATTACGTCGATACGAAACATTTTGCTCCATGGATTAAGTCGCCTATTCTAATCGGAATAGGACTTAAAGATGAAGACTGTCCGCCCAAAGGCACTTTTGCCGTATATAAATTAATTAAATCTAAAAAACAGCTCTTTATATCTAAAAACAGCGGTCATGTCATTCTTCCTGGTTGGAATATGGAGGTTTTTAAGTTTTTTGCTCCTTATCTGCCTAAATCTGTTTCTGCCCATTCAAAACCTGCCGTAAAAAATCAAAAAAACGAAAGGAAGTTTCTATGAAAACAATTAAGAGCCAAAATGCCGTAAGGCGTGCCGAAGCCGTGATGCCGGGCGGTGTCAACAGTCCCGTCAGGGCTTTTAAATCGGTGGACTTATCGCCGGTCATAATAAAAAAGGCTCAAGGAAGCAAAATTTACGATATAGACGGAAACGAGTATATCGACTATGTAATGTCTTATGGACCGATGATTTTAGGGCATACAGACCGGCGAGTCGCAGAGGCAATTTCTGCCGCCTCTTTAAACGGATTTAGTTTCGGTGCTACAACTGAAGCAGAAATAGAACTTGCAGGTTTAATAAATAAGTATTTTCCTTCGATAGAATCGGTTAGACTCGTAAATTCAGGCACGGAAGCCGTGATGAGTGCGGTCAGGCTCGCAAGGGGTTTTGCAAAAAGAAGCAAGGTCGTAAAATTTGAAGGATGCTATCACGGTCATTCGGATTCAATGCTTGTTAAAGCAGGTTCGGGGGCATTGACCACATCTGTTCCGTCAAGCGCCGGCATTACGGAAAGCCTGTCAAAAGACACGCTGGTTGCCGTTTATAACGATATATTCTCGGTTAAGGAATTGTTTTCGGCGCATAAAGGGGAAATAGCCGCAGTCATAATAGAACCGGTCGCCGCAAATATGGGGATAGTTTTGCCTAAAGAAGGCTTTCTAAAAAATTTAATAGATTTAGTACATGAAAACGGTTCCATTATAATATTTGATGAAGTTATAACCGGCTTCAGGCTTTCTCTAATGGGAGCTCAGGGTTTGTTTAATTTAAAACCGGATATTACCTGCCTTGGCAAAATTATCGGCGGCGGACTTCCTATAGGCGCTTTCGGCGGCAGAAAAGATATAATGGAGTATCTTTCACCTCTCGGTCCAGTTTATCAGGCAGGCACGCTTTCCGGCAATCCGATATGCGTCGCTGCAGGTATTGCGACTATAAAAGCAATAAAAGAAGATGATGCGATATCAAAGGCAAACGAAGCCGCGAGTTATTTGGTAAGAAGCCTTAAGGACGAACTTAAAAATTTTAACGATAAAATAACGATAAATTCTATTTCTTCCTTGCTGACGATATTTTTTAAGGATGGAAGCGTAATTAATTTTAGCGACGTAATGAAATCGGATACGGAAAAGTTTAAAAAATTTTTCAGGTTGGTTTTAAACGAAGGATTATTTATTGCTCCATCACAATATGAAGCGATGTTTTTAAGCTCAAAACACACTAAATCCGATATAGATAGAACCGTATCCATTATATCTAAGGCTGTAAAAACTTATTAACCGGCTTTTTGCTTTAATTCCTGTATTTCGTATTTAAGTCTTTCGACGTCTTTTATAACGTCTATTTTTTCCGACAGAGAATTCATTCTCTCGCTCATGGAATCAAACCTAATATTCATTCTCTCGCTCATGGAATCAAACCTAATATTTATTCTTTTATCGAGTTCGTCGATTCTGTTGTTAGTACCGACTATCCTTTCGGCAAGTCTTTTGTCGAGTTCGTCTATCCTGTTATTTGTACCGTCAATCCTTTCGATAAGTCTTTTGTCGAGTTCGTCTATCCTGTTATTTGTACCGTCAATCCTTTCG
>JAKASB010000025.1:3514-13660 GCA_021828255.1 bacterium
TCGAGTTCGTCTATCCTGTTATTTGTACCGTCAATCCTTGTGTTTATCGCCTTTAATTCGCCTTTAATTTCGTTTAATTGCGGCGTCAAAAAGCGTTCGAGAGTTTTTATAAAAGATTCCGCAGCCATAAAGACCTCCTTAAGATAATTAAATAGCTTGTTTTAAACTGGTGGAGGATAGGGGACTCGAACCCCTGGCCTATGCCATGCGAAGGCATCGCTCTACCAGCTGAGCTAACCCCCCACTTTAATTTTTGTTTAAGTATATTATCCCAAAAAAATATTTAAAATGCAATCCCGTAAAAGTCAGAATCTTGACTTTTCGAGTTTATGGGGTAATATATTTAATATTAGCATAAAACAAAAATAAAAATAGCTTTATAAAATTAAATAGAATATCAAAATATAAATATAATATTTAATTATAAATCAATTATTATATAGGGGGACTAAAATGGTAGAATTATCTTCGGTAAGGCAAAGACTTAAAACCAGTATTATAAAAAATACTCTTTATATCGCAAGCAATTACGTAATTCCGAGATTGAGCGACGAAATTATAATCAAACTTTCCGATAAATTAAACAATTTTAAAGCGCCGGCGGGCAAAATATTTTTTGACCATATTTTTATCGGCTTAAAAAGAAAACTTCCATATCTGTCTAAAAACGTTAAAAAGGGGATATTAGACAATTTTATTTCAAACTTTCTTTTGCTAAGCGCTGAGAGAAGAAAGGCGTTTATCGAAAAAAATGGTTTTTATCCGCCTCTTTTTTACGTTATAAGTCCGACCATGCATTGCAATTTAAAATGCTACGGTTGTTATTCCGCCAATTACACTCGCAGAGATATGCTCTCGCTTGAAAAAATAAATCAAATTATCGACGAAGGAAAGAGTTTTGGGATATTTTTTTATACTATTTCCGGCGGAGAGCCGTTTGTCAGAAAAGACCTTTTCGACATATTGGAAAAAAATAACGACTGTTATTTTCAGATATACACCAACGGTTCTCTAATAGACGGTAAGACTACGGAAAGACTTGCAAATCTTGGCAATGTTTTTCCGTGTATAAGTGTTGAAGGTTTTGAAGACGAAACGGACGAAAGAAGGGGCAAGGGGCATTTCAAGAAAGTAGTTTCCGCAATGAAAAACCTAAAGGACAACGGAATGCTTTTCGGATTTTCCGCTACCGCCACAAGGTACAATAACGAGGTAATAGTCAGCGACGAGTTTATAGATTTTTACATTAAACAGGGTGCTTTTCTAGGCTGGTATTTTAATTACATACCAATAGGACGCGAGCCCGATGTTAATCTTATGCCGACGCCGGAACAGCGAAATTTTAGAAGAAAAAGAGTTGTGGAGATAAGGGAAACTAAACCAATAGTAGTCGCCGATTTCTGGAATGACGGAGTTCTTTCGCACGGATGTCTATCAGGCGGGCGCGTTTATCTCCATGTAAATGCAAATGGAGGCGTGGAGCCTTGTGTGTTTGCGCAGTTTGCCGCAGACAATATTTTCGATAAATCGATGGAAGAAATCCTTAATTCAATGTATTTTAAATCTATAAGAAAAGAACAGATGGGCGTTAAAAACAGACTACGTCCCTGCATGATAATAGACCATCCTAAGATTCTTAGAAAAGTCGTCGCAGACGGCGGCGCAAAAGCTACTCAGGAGGGCGGAGAATCCATAATAACCGAGCTTAAGGATAAAATGGACGAATATTCTCAAAATTACGGCAAAATAGCAGACGAGGTATGGAAAACCGAGTTTGAAAACGGAAAATTTATCAGGACGTTCGATGGCAGAAAACTAAAATTGAACGAAGAAGACTATTACAGAAGGTCTTTTTATCCGCTTAGCGGCGGAAAAAACGGCAAGGATCAAAATGCGAAGAAGAATAATAATTAATGAATAATTAATTAAATTATACAATTATACATAGTTTTATATTGCGCTTTTTTATATTATAATATAAAGCTATGACGACGGCTGACATAGTAATTCCTAAAAGCGGAACGGATATTAAATTCACATACTTAATACCGGAAGAATTAGAAGCCGGGATGGAAATAGGCAAAGCCGTATTGGTTCCTTTTAAAAACAGAACACTTTACGGTTTCATATATGATATAAGGCAGGACGGTAATAACCGGACCGAAGACGGATATGCGGAGTATTCACAAAATAAAGGCAGTAGTGAAAGTAATAAATTTGAACATAAAAGGATAAAACTAAAAAAGATATTCCGCATTTCCAAGCCTCGCTTTTTTGATGAATCCCGCAAAGATATTTTTAATTTTCTATCTTCCTATTATCACGAAAATATATCGGGGGTTTTAGGTACCGTCCTGCCTTCGTTAAATATACAGCATTTTGATTTATTAGATAAATATTACGATGAAGCCATGCTTCTCGAAACTGCCGGTAAAAGCAAAGGCGGCAAAGATGCTCCCGAAGATACCGAAGATACCCTGTATCCGGCAAGCAGGCATAAATTCCTTTCGGATGCTCCTTACAAACTCACGCAAGACCAGGAAAATGCCTTCAGCCTGATATGTGAAGCAATGACGGCGGGTTCTTATAAAACATTTTTACTGCATGGCGTTACCGCAAGCGGTAAAACCGAAATTTATTTTAACCTCTTAGACTTTGCCTTAAATTCAAATAAACAGGTTATAATAACTGTTCCGGAAATATTTATTACAAACCAATTTATCTATCTTATAAAAAAAAGATTTAAGACCTTTGTGGAAAATAACGGTTTCGCCGTATTTCACAGTAAGATTTCAAATAAAGAAAAACTTATAAATTGGATAAGAACAATGAACGGCGGCATCAGACTTATTTTAGGGGCAAGGTCGGCTATATTTTCTCCGCTAAAAAACCCCGGACTTATAATAATCGACGAAGAACATGACGCCTCTTACAAACAGCAGTCCGGTCTTCTTTATAACGCAAGGGATGTCGCGGTAATGATGTCGAAAAAATCTTCATCTGTCTGTGTGCTTGGTTCTGCGACCCCTTCGCTTGAATCCTATTATAACGCTGTCGTGCTTAAAAAATACGGGTATATTTATATAAAAAACAGGGTAAGGGGAAAATCTCTGCCCCAAGTGGAAATTGTAGATTTGAAAACCGAATTTAAAAGTTCCGGCAAAAGAGAATTTAAAGACAAAGTTTTATCGGACGAAACAATCCTGTTAATAAGAGAAAATCTTAAAAATAAAAAACAGATACTGCTTTTTTTAAACAGGAGGGGATTTTCCACATTTTTAATCTGCTCTTCATGCGGTCATTTATTTTTGTGTAAAAATTGTGCTATATCCCTCGTCCATCATAAGTATAAAAAGGAAAAGGGAGAAAATTCGTGCCGCGGCAATCATCAGGATATAAATGCCGGTTCATTAAAATGTCATTATTGCGGCTACACGGAAGACGTGCCCAAACTCTGTCCAGAATGTGGAATGGACACCGTCGAACCTTACGGCATAGGAGTTCAGAAATTGGAAGACGGAGTAAAAACTTTATTTGCTTACGGCGAAGGCAACAATGCTCAAGACAGAGTCAGGATAGAAAGGATAGATTCAGATATTGCGAAAGGCAAAAAAGCCGGCGCCGAAATATTTAAAAAAATGCACAGAAAAGAAATAGACATATTAATCGGGACGCAGATCGTAACCAAAGGACATGATTTTCCCGACGTCGGACTCGTGGTCGTAATTTTTGCCGACAGTCTGATGAATATACCGGATTTCAGGAGCGCGGAAAAGGCATTTCAGATTCTTACGCAGGTTCTCGGAAGAGCGGGAAGGGGAGAGGGCCGCGGAAAAATAGCTATTCAAACCTTTATACCGGACAACTATTTATTGCAATGCACTGCATCGCATAACCTAAAAGCTTTTTACGAAAAGGAGCTCGAAATCAGAAAAGAATATGGATATCCGCCTTATAGCAAAATAATAGCTTTAAAACTTATCGATAAAAATATTGAAAACCTTAAGGAAATAGCGTTAAATTTGAAAAAAATTATCGATAGGATTATAGAAGCAAATATTAAATCGGGCAATTTTGCAAATAATATAACTATTTTAGGTCCCTCCCCATGTCCGATTGAAAAAATAAAAAACTATTTCAGATACCAGTTGATATTAAAAGCGCCTCCGCCGGCTGTCAACATTCACAAGCTGGTGGGTATATTAAGAAGAGACGAGTATTTATCTAAATATTTTTCCTCGCAAAAGATTACTATAGATGTTGACCCGGACATTCTTATATGATACACTTAAAACTTAAATCCAGTCAGATTAAAAGGTTAGGATAAAAAAGGAGTATTAATTAATGAATAAAGCTCGATTTACCGAAAAATTTGCAGATAAAAACGATATCCCTATAAATATTGCCGATAAAATAGTAGGCACGATAATTAACGAGATAAAAGAGTCCCTGATTCAGAGAAAGAGAGTGGAGATCAGGGGGTTCGGGAGTTTTTCGGTAAAAGAATATAAAACTTATACCGGAAGGAATCCAAAAACGGGGGACAAAATAGAAGTTCAAAAAAAATTAGCCCCTCTGTTTAAAATCAGTAAGATTTATAAAAATAACCTTGTTAAAGATAAATAAAGATAGAGACGCTAAAGCTAAAAGATTTTTTATAAAGACTTACGGCTGCCGGATGAATTTTCACGATTCGGGTTTAATAGAAAGCGGTCTTTTAAAAAAGGGATTTCATCAAGCAGATTCCGTAAACGATGCAGATATAATTATATTTAACACGTGTAGCGTACGTGACCACGCCGACCATAAAATAGTTTCCGAACTTGGAAGATTAAAGAAAAACCATTCGAATAAAAAAGTCGTTCTTGCAGGTTGTTTTGCAAAACAGATTGAGTTAAGAAATAAAGCCGGGGCAAATAAAACGGGGGCAAGTTTGTTTTTTGATTACTGCTTAGGTCCGGACGAAGTACTATCTATACCAGATATACTTAAATACGGAAATGAATCCGAAAAAGACGCCTATAGCGACGACTATAAAGATTTCGGATTAATAGAAGAATATTTTTACGATAAAAAACCGGAAAACGGTGCGGCGGCCGTCAAAATTACCGAAGGATGCAATAATTTTTGCTCTTACTGCATAGTGCCTTATGTTAGAGGAGAAGAAAGGTCTATACCGTTTGAAATAATATATAATACCATTAAAAAACAGGTTTCAAAAGGAGCCGAAGAGATACTTCTCTTAGGGCAGAACGTAAATTCTTATTTATCGCCGGAAGGCGGCAAAAAAGACTTCTGCTTCCTTTTAAATGCGCTTTCGGAAATCGAAGGTATATTTAAAATTAAGTTCTTAACCTCCCATCCTAAAGATTTTAACGACGGCTTAATAGAAACCGTTTGCGGAAACGGCAAGATTTCTAAGGAGATTCATCTGCCGGTTCAGGCGGGTTCCGATAGGATACTTTCGGCTATGAACAGGGGTTATACGAGGAAGGATTATTTAAGGCTCGTCGAAAAACTAAGGAACGGACATTCCGATATTTCCATTTCCACAGACATAATAGTCGGCTTTCCGGGCGAAACTGAAGAAGATTTTCAAATGACTATTTCTTTAATGGACGAGGTCAAATTCGATTTTATATTCGGATTTAAATATTCTCCCAGACCTTTTACTAAAGCTTTTGAAATTGCCGACGATGTTTCCTTAGAAGTCAAAAAAGAGAGGCTCGAAAGGATATTCCAAAAACAAAAGAAATAAGGAGGTTGTTGATAATTATTATGCTCATAGATTTTCATATGCATACCGTTTTTTCCGACGGAGAATTAGTTCCGGCGGAACTAATCAGGCGGTCTATATATGCCGGTCTTGACGGTATCGCTATAACCGACCATGCCGATTTTTCAAATATTGAACATAATTTATCGGGCATTAAAAAGGTATGCGAAAAAATAAATAAACTTTACGGTAAAAGCAATAAATTTAAAGTTCTTCCCGGCGTCGAGATAACCCATGTTCCGCCTGTGCTTATAAAAGACGCGGTTAATCTTGCAAGAAAATTCGGGGCTAAAATAGTCGTAGTCCACGGCGAAACTTTGAGCGAACCGGTAGAGAGCGGAACAAATTCCGCCGCCTTAAAAGAAGACATAGACATACTGGCGCACCCGGGCTTAATTACAGAGAAAGAGGTATTGCTCGCAAAGAAAAACGGCATATATTTAGAACTCTCCTACAGAAAAGGGCACTGCCTCGCAAACGGACATATAGTCCGCATTGCCCAAAAAACGGGAGCCGGACTCATTATTTCGAGCGATGCCCACTCGCCTTCGGATATTATAGGCGAAAAAGAATATGACGGCGTAGGATTAGGAGCGGGGTTGACCCAAAATGAGCTTGAAAAAATAAAAGAAAATGCCGCTCTGTTGCTAAAAAAATATGCTTGATTCTAAATTTTTTTAATAATATTATAATATTAGTTATTATTAACAACTAAATAAATAAAGGAAAAATTAATGGACAAAGTAGATTTAGAAGGATTTTTTATTAAAAATAAGCTGGTTTTAGCCGGTTTGTTCATCGTTATTATACTAATTACCGGCTCAATTTTCGGCATTAGATTTTATTATTATAAATTAAATCAAAACGCCGGCAAGATGCTCTGGAAAGGCGTCAGGCTTTATATGTCCTATAACGGGAAAAATCCTGAAGCCGTTGCCGGGTCTATTTCTTATCTTAAGAAAGTTAAAAGCAAATACGGCGGAACGAAATCCTCCAAAATCTCGAATTTTTATCTCGGGCTCGATTATATGAGAATAGGCAAATTTAAAAAAGCTTCGGTTTATCTTACCGCTTATACAAAGGCTTATCCAAAACCGGATTCTAATAATTTAACATATCTTGCATACAGCAATCTTGCAACTATTTCGATATTGCGTAAAGATTATAAAAGCGCGGTAGGATACCTTTCCAAAATGTCTAAAATAAACAACGTTAAATTACAGGAGTATGCTATGCTCGAAGAAGCCGCCCTATACACGCAGATCAAAAAACCTGAAAAGGCGGTGGCGATTTATAAAACGATGCTCACCGACGATGCAATGACTAAAGACAGAGGATACATAGAAAATCTAATACAGCTAAACTCGTAATAAATAAAATATAAATATATTTCACATACTTAATTTTAGAAAACAATATATACAACAGGCATAAAAAGTAGTGAATGATTTAACGCGCAACATATCAGACCATGCGTCTGATATGAGTAGTCCCAATTCGATAAACGTAATATTTCTGTGGCATTTTCACCAGCCTTATTACAAAGATAATTTTACTGGCGAAATGTTAATGCCGTGGACGAGGCTTCATTCTACCAAAGATTATTACTTCATGGGAGCGCTTTTAAAGAACTATCCGAAAATCCATGCCACGTTTAACTATTCACCGTCTTTGCTTAGGCAGTTAGAAGATTATACCGGTAATTATAAAGATATGCTTAAAAGCGAAGAATTTTTAGTCATATCCGATAAAAGAATATCCGAACTTTCCCCCGAAGACAAACTATTTATTATCGAAAAGTTTTTCCCCGCCTGCTCTTCTAGCAACCGTTTTATTGAAAAAAGCGGCAGGTTCAAACAGCTTTATTACAGGTTAAAAACTGCCGATGCAGAAGGGTTTGAAGAAAAACTAAATTTATTCGATTCCCAGGATTATTTAGATATAATAGTATTATTTAACCTTCTCTGGTTCGACCCCGTATCTATAAGTTCCGATGAATTTTTAACTGCTTTAAAGACGAAGGATAAGAAATTCACCGAAGAAGAAAAAGATAAACTAATAAGAGAAAAAATCCCCCTGATTTTAAATAAAATAATTCCTTTAATAACCGGACTGGCTGAAAGCGGTCAGGTCGAGCTTTCCGCAAGCCCATACTATCACCCGATACTGCCTTTGTTATGCGATACCGACATAGCGGATTTTCACGACGGCATAAAACTGCCTGCGCTGTTCAGGCATCCTGAAGATGCGAATTTCCAGATTGAAAGCGCGAAAAAATATTTCAAGGAAAAATTAAAATATGATATTAAAGGAATGTGGCCGTCCGAAGGAAGCGTCAGCGAAAGAACATTAAAACTTTTTACGGATAACGGACTTAACTGGATAGCTACGGACGAAGAAATTCTTTCAAATTCGATAGGCGTAAATTTCTCGGCTCTCGGCAACAGAAAACTGCTTTATAGACCGTATGCGGTAAGAAGGGACGAAAGATATTCATATATATTTTTCAGGGACAAGGGGCTTTCGGATTTAATCGGATTTAAATATTCTAATTATGAGCCGAAAGACGCCGCCGAAGATTTGATAAATAACTTGAATAATATAGCATTAAGTTTGCAAAATTACAATGAAAACGGATTAGCAGTAGTTACGATAATATTAGACGGCGAGAATGCATGGGAATACTATAAAAATAACGGATACGATTTTTTCAATCACCTTTACGAAGGATTATCTGCTAATACCGAAATTATTAAAACAGTTACGGTTAGCGAATACATAAAAAAGGCGGAAGATAATTTAAAAATATCGGAAGCAGGCGTTGCGGCGGAAACATTGCCGCCGTATGAAGAGGGCAAAACCGGCGTTAAAATTAAACAATTTTTCGATATTAAATGGAACGTTTTAACGCACAGCGAAGCGAGCAATGTTTTAACGCACAGCGAAGCGAGCAATCCTAATCCCGGCTCCGAATTCGATTTTTCGAAAATTTATAATATACCGACGATTTACCCCGGTTCATGGATTAATCATAACTTCAGGATATGGATAGGGGACAGAGAAGACAATAAAGCGTGGGACTTGCTTTCTAAAACAAGGGATTATCTTGCGCAAAAGAGCAAAACATTCGAAGCATATAGACGAGAAACCGTTTCTGAAAAAAGCGGCGGCAACTCCCCAAAAGTTGAGCCTTTTCTTAATGCCGACGATTACAAAGCCGCATGGGAACAGATTTTTATAGCCGAAGGAAGCGATTATAACTGGTGGTACGGTGAAGACAGGACGTCGGGTATCGACGAACAATACGACAACCTCTACAGAACACATCTTATTAACGTCTATAAATTTTTAAAGGACAATCCGCCGGACGACTATTATATCCCGATTATAGAGAAAAAACGGGCGGTGAAACCTAATTTAGATATAGTATCGTTTATATATCCGGAAATAGACGGCATAGCCGGTGATTATTTCGAATGGCTCGGAAGCGCGGTATATTTTCCAAGTATTTTATCGGGCAAGGCAATGGCGCATACCGACAGATTTATCAGAAAACTGCAATACGGATTTAATGCATCCGAGTTTTTTATAAGATTCGACTTTTTAAATAAAAAAACCCCGGAATTAACCGGTAAAATTATTATATTAAAGTTTATCAATTCCGCAAATATTGAAGTAAAACTTGAATTTAATGCAAGTAACAGGTTAAATATACTGCTGGATTCACCTACAATAAACGATAAAGATAAGATAAATCCGCTTATTAAAGCCGCATATAAAAAAATCCTCGAGATATCGATGCCTATTTTTATCTTAAGCGTTCCGCCGGATAACCCGTTAGATTTTTACGCCGTCCTTACATATAAAGATAATCCTCTTGTCGAAATAGAGCGTTTTCCCGTCAACGGTTATTTTGAAACTGTCGTCCCGGACGCTAACTTTGAAGTAATTAACTGGCTCGTATAAAATTTATTACGTTTTTATAATTATTGACATTAATCTTAAATACTGTAATAATAGAATCATATAATGATTCATAAATGAATCATTATAAAATCAAAGGAGGTAATTAATTATGAATCAGATTACAATAAGGGGCATTCCTGATGAAATAAAAAAAATAATAGAAGTAGAGGCAAAAGGTAAAGGATTAAGTATAAATAAAGCGATAATTTCATTACTTGAAAATACTGCCGGTAAAAAAGTTTTAAAAAAAGAAAATAAAAAACAATATATTTATCATGATTTGGACTATCTATTCGGTATTTTAACAAAAGAAGAGGCGGAAGAACTTGAGAATAACCTTAAATTACAGAGGAAAATAGACAAAGAATTATGGATAGAAAAAAAATAATTATTGATACGTCTGC
>JAKASB010000025.1:13760-16929 GCA_021828255.1 bacterium
TTGAATTTTTTTAATTATGATGTCCCATAAGGAACATTATGTAAACTGTAAAATAAAAATCAACACGCACATCAAACCATTGTGATTCATTACGACTGAGAAATTGCGGCTAAAAAATTAAGAATTTGACTTTTTTAAAATTATACTGCAAAATAATTACATATGAATAATGATGAAGTTTTTAACGATTTAAAGAACTATATAGACAAAATAAAAAATGATGCCGTTAATTCAGGCAAAAAAGACGATGCCTCAATCTCTATATCTTATATCGGCATGATTCTGGACGAAATATCTAATTCCTTAAAAAAAGAAAAACCAATCGATATTGATAAAATATTGGAAGACCTTGATGGCGGGTTAAGAACAAAAATTATCGGATTATATTCATTAAAACCTACAAAAATCATACCCGAAAAATTTGATACCCTTTCCTTATATTGCAATGATGTCTTTATGGATCTTATGGCCGGAGATTCCTGCGCAATTCCTGAAAGTTCCAAAAATTAAAAAATGGCGCTCTTTTATATCCTTATTATATTATTCTCCGCGGCTTTTCTATTGGAACTATATATCGGCAGGTTTAAGTATAAAATGCATCCTCTAAATCTAATGGGCGGAATTGCCGTTTTTTTTGAAGGATTGTCCTCCTTGAATTTTATAAACTTTATTTTTGGCGGAATTATTTCGGGCATTGTATTTAATTTTTTCACCGTTCTTACCATAACGCTGTTTTTTTCGACTCTCTGCCTTTTGGCGGTAATTATTTCTCCTCTCCTCTTCTATCTTTTATCGGTCTATATTCTCGCTTCTTTTATTTCTACCGGAGGATTGAAATATGAAAGCATAAACATATATAAACTGCTAAGAACCGGAGATATAGACGGCGCAAGAAAAAATCTTTCGTCCCTTGCGGGCAGGGACGGTTATAATCTTGATACGTCCGAAATCTCCAGAGCCGTAGTCGAGTCTGTTTCAGAAAATACAGGCGACGGCATCGGTTCGGTCATTTTTTATTTTTCAGTTGGAATTATAGCCGGATTATTATTAGAACGATATTTCAGCATCATAACTGCCGGAATTCCGGTAGTCGTATTTTGCGGAGTAATTTTATCGGTTATTTATAAAAGTATAAATTTATTGGACTCTTTAGTGGGATATAAAAACGAAAAATATAAAAAATTCGGCAAATTTTCCGCTAGGTTAGATGATGTTTTAAACTATGTTCCGTTCAGAATAACAGCTTTTTTTATGCTTTTAACTACAATTATTTTAAGTTTTACTTTAAATAAATCTAAAACTAAAAATATTTATTATGCAAAAGATGCGTTAAAGTCGTTTATTGGATTCAGAAAAAGCCATCCGAGCCCTAACGGCGGACAACTTGAGTCTATTATGGCCGGAGCGCTTAACATAAAATTAGGCGGAGTAAACTTTTACGGGGGAATAGAAAACAGAAGACCGGTTATAGGATTTGACTATTACGGTAAAGCCGGTAAAGAAAACATTAGAGATGCGGTAAAAATTATGGAACTAACATCCGTCCTTCTCATTATCTTTTATGCTATAATAATACCGATATGCGTCTTATCATCGCAACCCCTTTAGGAATATTGCCCCTTAGGATATGATATAATTCTTAATCTTCGTAGATACAAATAGGAACCTCAGACCCTTTTTTTGCTTTATACATCGCGATATCCGCCTCTTTAATAAGTTGGTCAGCTGATTTGCCTTTTTGATATTCGGTTATACCTATAGATAACCCCATTTTTTTTGATTTACTGCCCTTTAAAAGAAAATTATCAAAATTTAAATCATAAGATTCGCCAGAGATTATAATTTTTAATTTTTCTTTAAACCCATTCTGAAAATTAGATAGAATTCTATTTGCGACGATAGTCGATCTTTTTGCCGGAGTATTAGGCAGTATAGCAACAAATTCGTCACCCCCGTATCTATATACCGAATCGACATTCTTTCTGACAGCGTTTTTAAGGGATTCCCCGGTAAACCTTATGACTTCGTCTCCAGCTTTATGACCAAACGAATCGTTAAAAACTTTAAAATTATTTATATCCATAAAAAGAATCGACAAATCGTATCCGTATCTTGAACACCTTGATATCTCTTTTTCTATCTCATCGTAAAAAAATCTCAAATTGTAAAGCCCCGAAAGATTATCCAATTTAATTTCGTTAGCTAAAGATATTTCAAGTTGTATTTCTTTGGTAATATCTCTAATTAAATATAAAATTCCTTTAATCTCTCCGGAACTGCTGTAAAGGTCTATCCTTTCATTTTCGAAATAATGGTTCTGCTCATCGATTTTATAAATGTTAGATATTTTATATCCGGAAGCAAGGTCCTTAATATGCGCCGGTATTATCTGTTCTTGAAATAGATTTTCAAAATAATATATGAGTCTTAAGTTTTTGCTCAAAAAGTCGTCTAAATTTGTTTTTAAAATCAGCGGAGCGCTATTATTATAAAAAACTAAATTATCATTATTATCTATAACAAATGCCCCTTCGTCTAAGGAATTCAGCAAATTTTTAATTTCTATATTTTCTAATAAATCGTGTTCTAAGTCATTGAATTCCGAGCCGACCACTATCTCACCCCCTTCATATTAATTAATATTTTAATTTACCTAAAAATAATAAATTGTTTTAATGTTATAAAAAATATTTTTAATTGTCAAGAAATTTTTGTAATTATTTTTTTAAAATAAAAGTCTGCTTAAAAAACCTCTGGCGCCGTTGTTAATTTCCCTCAAAACATCTTCGTCTATTTTAATGGAAACATTTAAATTTCCGTTTTTTCCTCCAAAAACTCCTGAATCTCCATTGCCTTCGAATACTATATTTTTCTTGCCGTCTAAAAGTTCGTCTATTGCGAAATTTAATTTAATTTCTTCGGATGCCTTTATTCTTGCCATCCCATTACATGCTTTGCATTTATATAAAAATATATCGCCGTATCCGTCACAATATAAGCATGTTTCGTTAATAATAGAGCAATAATCTTTCATTCTTAATATATTTTTTTATATATTAAACCGGCTTTATTTAGACTTTATGTTTTATATCATCGATTATATTGCTCGTGGATTTTCCTTCGATAAAATTTATTAAAACCGTTTTACCGCCCGAAGATTCGACTATAT
>JAKASB010000025.1:17029-18994 GCA_021828255.1 bacterium
TATTTTTTTATATATTAAACCGGCTTTATTTAGACTTTATGTTTTATATCATCGATTATATTGCTCGTGGATTTTCCTTCGATAAAATTTATTAAAACCGTTTTACCGCCCGAAGATTCGACTATATCACTGCCCGCGATAGTTTTTCCTTCGTAATCTCCGCCTTTAACAAGAATATCCGGTCTAATTTCTTTTATAAGTTCATAAGGAGTATCTTCGTCGAATACGGCAACATAATCTACGGGCTTAAGATTTGCAAGGATGTATGCCCTGTCTTGTTCGTTTATTACCGGTCTGCCCTCGCCTTTCAACCGTCTTACTGATTTATCGCTGTTTAATCCTACTATAAGCACGTCACCGAGAGTTTTTGCCTCGTTAAGATAGCTTATATGCCCCGCATGTATAATATCGAAGCATCCATTGGTAAATACGATTTTTTTGGATTTCTTCCTAAGTTTTGACACTTCTTTTTTTATATCGCCTAATTTGATTATTTTTCCGTTTTTCATAGCTTTTTCCGGCAAAGATATACAAATTAAAAACCCCCTGACATATTCGGCATATATCAGGGGGAAAATGGAGAAAAGAATTACTATGTTTATTTTATCAATATATATATATTTTTGTCAACATAAAAATAACCTTTGAATATATTTTAGAATAATGATAAATTATATATATATTGACAATAATATTGAATATTGGAAATAATAATTTTCTGGAGAGATGTCCGAGAGGCCGAAGGAGCATGACTGGAAATCATGTATAGATGCAAGTCTATCGAGGGTTCGACTCCCTCTCTCTCCGCCGGTTATGAGATGAAAGATAGTTATAATAATAATTTTAATTATGTAATAAAATTTATTTACGGAGGCAGATAAAATGTTTGGATGGTCGCCGATAACGATAATCGTCATACTTATAGTTGTTTTTTTAATATTTGGAGCAGGCAAACTTCCGGAGATAGGAAGCGGACTTGGCAAGGCTCTCAAAAACTTTAAAAACAGCATTTCGGGAAAAGACGAAATAGACGTTACGCCTGAAGACTTGGGAGACAATGAAACGCCCGCAAAGCCCAAAAGAAAACAGATAGCAAGGACAAGTTCAGTTCCTGCATCTGCAAAAGGAACAAAGCGGGCAAACTCAAAAACAGTCAAAACGACTAAAAAGGCTTAATAAAGAATCAGACAAGATAATAATTGCACTGCAAATGAAAGGTGAAAGCTATTTTTTTATCCTGTAAAAATGGCTGATTGAAATCGAGTAATTTTTTGAGTTTGAATTTATGTCGAAGAAAATTACCATAAACTTAATCGGATGATTCGGTAAAACTTCTACATCCGACATATTTTCACCGTCTTTATTGTTAAATTTCATGTTTATTGCAACGTTAGACATCTTTTTAAGTTTTTTTATGCTTATAAAATTTCCCGCATATACATGCTTGGATAAAAGGACGATATTTTTTGTGCTGTAAAGCTTACAGTTCAGCTTGACGTAACTTACCGGAAATTTGTTTTTATTTACTAAATAACCGGTAATTACCAGATTGTTTTCAGGCAGTACCTTAGATTTATAAACAACGGTTTTTAACCCAAATAATTTTATATTTGTATTATTGCCGGGAAATAACGTTTTAAATAAATAATACGCCGACAACAGCGCAGCTATTACTAAAATCAGATAAAATATCTTTTTAAATTTAAATTCGACCTTGCTTCCGTTTCCGGTGTCATTTCTATTCCTTTCTTTTTTCTGAAAATTTTTTTTCTCGATTTTATCTGATTTTTTTTCATTGAATATAATTTCTGATAAATCTTCCTTATCTATTTTTCCTATTGAAAAACCTTTCTTAGATTCATTGTCGTCTCTAAAGAGTTCGTCTTCCCCTTCTCCTAATTTCCAGTTATCCATATTGTTTTTAGTTTTTTAATGCCTCTTAAATAATTTTCTTTGTAATATTTT
>JAKASB010000026.1:0-2683 GCA_021828255.1 bacterium
CGCCATAGATGTAGCAAGAAAAATAAAGCAGATGATTGCAAAGATACAAACTAAAGATATAAAGAAAGTTACGATAAGTATAGGGGTTACGTTTTATAGAAAAGAATTTGGGAACAATCCTAAAGATTTGTTAAAACGCTTAGATAATCTTCTTTATGAAGCAAAAAACCGCGGCAGAAACAGAATAATTTCAGAGGATCGCTTGGGCGATATTATCGAGGTTGAGGAGAATCCATGGGTGGATGATTAAACAAATGGTGGAAGAGCGAAAATATGAAGCGATTTTTGAAGGGCAACGTAAATTTTTAATATTTTTAATAAAGGAGAAAAATTATGGCAAACCAGATAAATCCAGGTCATGATATTCTAGAAGTTGGGCAAAATCGAATGGAATTAGTCGATTTCAGGCTGTTTAGGATAGATGAAGAGGGAGAAGAAAGGGAAGGAATTTACGGAATAAACGTTGCCAAAGTTATAGAAATCATTAAAATGCCCGAAAATATATCTGAAACTCCCAATACATCGGAATTCGTCGAGGGTATGTTTAATTTAAGAGGTTCCGTCGTACCTTTAGTTAATCTTCCGAAATGGATGGGAATAACCGAGCCGGAAGAATTAGACCGGAAGAATTTTAAGGTTATTATAACCGAATTTAACAGAATTAAAGTAGGCTTTATAGTTCATGAAACTACAAAAATAAGGCGTGTTTCTTGGGACGATATCAGCGCGCCCGAACTTTCTTCGGTAAGTTCGGTAGATTCCAAAGTTACAGGCATTATTAAGGTCGAAAACGACGAACTTCTCCTCTTGTTAGACTTTGAATCCATCGTAGATGAGCTTGGTTTTTATAACAAAGAAAACAGGGAAATAGAAACGGAGAAAGACGAGTTTGGCGGGAATAGAACCATACTTGCTATCGACGATTCGTCGTCGGCAAGAAAGATAGTTAACAATGCACTGATAAAAGAGGGATTTAAGACTCTGCTGGCGGAAAACGGAAAGGCGGCGCTTGACATCGTATATGAAGATAAATACAAAATAGACGCTATTATTTGCGACGTCGAAATGCCTGTAATGGATGGTTATACTTTTACCAAGACGCTGAAGTCTGACGATAAATATAAAAATATTCCGATAATAATGCACTCTTCTTTAAGCGGCGTAGAAAATTCCGATAAAGGTATGAGAGCAGGTGCAGACTACTACGTGGTAAAATTCGATCCTATCGAATTTATCGAAACGATAAAAAAAGTTTTATAATAATTTGCCAAATCCCGATTTAGAATTTTATATATATGGATTGCCGGAATTACATAATAATGTCATTGCGAGCATATCTTTGACTGCGTTTATAAAACCAACGGTTTTATGCAGTCAAAGATGCGAAGCAATCTTACTTTAGATTGGTTAGCTGCGCTGGACTTCGTCCGCTGCGCTCGCAATGACGGGATATTGGAATTTATTAAATAGTTTCTAAATCGGGATTTGGGTAATTTAATTTCAGTTGCAATTATTATATAAAAATGATAAAAATAAAAAGCTAATATATTTGCAAAAAGGAGGTGAAAATTAATGAAAAAATTATTATTATCGGTTTTGTTTTTAGCCTTGATAGCAATATCTTCCAGCTCCTTTGCCGCCGCAAAAGTTGTAAAAAAATCGGTTGTTAAAAAGATAGCGGTAAAGAAAGTCGTTGCAAAAAAAACAGTAAAAACAATATCTGCCGCTACTGTTAAAGCAGTTCAGCAGGTTCTTGCAAAAGACGGGCTTTATAAAGGCAAAGTTGACGGAATGATAGGACCCATTACTACTAATGCGGTTAAAGCGTTCCAGAAAAAGAACGGCCTTAAAGTCGACGGAATTATCGGCCCGATGACGCTTAAAAAATTAGGCGTAAAGTAATTTTTTGATTTTCCTCCCCGATAAAAATTCGGGGAGTTTCCCTCCTTTTAATCTTATATATGTATATGTCTGATAAAATATTTTTTATTACCGGAATAGATACAAATATCGGAAAAACATTTGTCAGTCTGCTCTTACTGCTTGCTTTAAATCAGCGCGGTTTAAATGCCGGATATATGAAGCCTGTCGAAACCGGGGTCGAAATTAATAAAGATGACTCCAAAAATTATTTAGACGGTAGTTATGTAAAGAAATACGGGGGCTTAAAGGAAGAACTTAATATTATAACGCCTTATGCTTTTCAGCTTCCTTTGTCGCCTTATGCGGCATCAAAACGCGAAGGCAGGACACTGTGTATTAAGGAAATCCTTTTTAAATTTTATGAGTTAAATAAAGTTTATGATTATATTATCGTAGAAGGTGCTGGAGGAATGCTTGTTCCGTTGAAGAAAAAGCATTTTATGATAGATATTGCAAAATATATAGATGCAGGCGTTATTCTGGTAACTAAAGCCGGCTTGGGCATGATAAATCAGACGCTGTTAAATATCGAATATGCTAAAAGCAGGGATATTAAAATATCAGGTATTATAATAAATAATGTTTTAAACGAAAACGATGAAAGTATGTCCTCCAATAAAAAAACACTCGGCGAATTTACGGACATTCCGATTATCGGGGATATTCCGTATATTTCCGATAAGAAGCAGTTAGAAAATATAAACATACTAAACGATTTTGCTCTAAAATATATAGACTTAGAAAAAATTTTAGTATAAGA
>JAKASB010000026.1:2783-17615 GCA_021828255.1 bacterium
AAAATAGATGAATACAATTAATAAGGAGGATTAACCCATATATGCAACTTAATTTTTCTGATAGATTAGGCAAACTTCCGGTATATCTTTTTGCCGAGATAGACAAACTTAAATCTCAGGTAAAGGCAAAAGGCGTAGATATCATAAGTTTCGGCATCGGCGACCCAGATCTTCCCACTCCTAAGGCAATAGTCGATGTTCTAAAGAAAGAAAGCGAAATAGACCTTAACCAAAAATATCCCTCATATGAAGGACTGTTAAAATTCAGAGAATCGGTTTCAGATTGGTATAAAAAAAGATTTAACGTCGCATTGGACCCGGAAACAGAAGTTTTATCTCTTATAGGTTCAAAAGAAGGAATAGGGCATCTTCCACTTGCTTTTATAAATCCGGGGGATACGGTTTTAATTCCTGACCCTGGTTATCCGGTGTACAGGGCTGGGACTATATTTGCCGGTGGGGATACTTATATTATGCCTCTTAAAGAAGAAAACGATTTCCTGCCGGATTTTTCTTCCATACCCGAAGATATTTTAAAAAAGGCTAAACTTATGTTTTTAAATTATCCCAATAACCCTACCTCTGCAAGGGCAGACAGGCATTTTTTTAACGAAGTCGTTAAGTTTGCAAAGAAAAACGAAATAATAGTCGCCCATGATTTTGCCTATTCGGAAGTTTATACCGGAGAAAAAGGAAACGATTCTTTTTTAGAAGCTAACGGGGCAAAAGAAATCGGAATAGAATTCCATTCCCTCTCCAAAACTTTTAACATGACAGGTTTCAGGATCGGGTTTGCCGTCGGCAATGAAAAAGTGATAAAAGGACTCGGAGCCGTTAAGACCAATCTGGATTCGGGAGTGTTTCAGGCGATACAACTTGCCGGAGCTTACGGACTCGATAATGAACTTAAAACCATAGAAGAAAACAACCTTATATACAAAAAAAGAAGGGAACTATTAGTCGGCGGATTAGAAAAATTAGGATACAAAGTTTATAAATCGGATGCCACGTTTTACGTGTGGGCGCATGTTCCAAAGGTAAATATGACGTCCAAGAAATTTGCCGTGTCCCTTTTAAACGGATCCGGTATTATCGTAACGCCAGGTTCTGGATTCGGCGATCACGGTGAGGGATATATACGATTCTCTTTGACAATAAGCGAAAACCGCATTAAAGAAGCTTTAATCCGCATGGGTGGATGAAACGTGATAATAAAAAAGATATAGCCGGCAAACCTGAATTCTGCATCGGCGGATTTGATATCTGTCTTGGATTAGGGAGCAATATCGGAAATACGGAAGATAATCTGTTGAAAGCATTGAATTTAATTAAAAGCGCGGCTTCGGCCAGGCAAAGTTCAACTTTATTTCAGAAAAACCCTTTTTCGGGCTCAATTATTTCAGGTATTTCTTCGGTATATTTATCTTCGCCGGTCGGGAATACAAAACAGCCTTATTTTTTAAATTTCGCAGTTTTACTTAGATTGTCGGAGCCGCTTCAATCTAATGCAAAAGATTATAAGGCTTTAGTCCGGTGGAGCCCGGTTTTTGGCAGGCGGCTTCTCTCTGCTTTAAAAGATATAGAAAAAAATATGGGCAGAAAAAACGAAAGCGAAAGATATATGCCGAGAGTTATAGATATCGATATACTTTTCGTTTATGATAACGCTTCAAAAAAATTTATAACCTTAGATTTACCGGAGCTAAAATTGCCTCACCCCCAGATTTTTAACCGCAGGTTCGTGCTCTATCCACTTCTCGATTTATCTTATGGTCTTAAAAAGCCCTTCGACAAGGAGAGCATAAAAAAAGCCCTTGCAGAATTGGAAAATTCAAAAGCAGGGGCTTCCCAGAAAATATTTTATTACGGCAAATTTGACGAAAACTTGACTCAAATCGTACGCTAACGGGCAACGAGTTTCTCTTCGCAGAGAACCTTATGGGGAAGCTCTTCGTCGTAAATCGATATAAGTCCTCTTTTTACTTCCATAATCTGGGGTTCTAAAGACCTGAACCTTTCGATTAAAAACTCTGCCGCCTCCTGAGGCTTTATTATATCGCCGCATGTAAAAATATCTACCGCAGCATAGTCGTATTCAGGCCAGGTGTGTATGGAAAGATGCGACTCCGCAATTATCACCATTCCGCTGATCCCAAACGGATTAAATTCGTGAAATTTATGCTCGACTACAGTCGCTTTTGCTTCAGCCGCCGCATCAAGCATAGCGGTTTCGACAAAATCAAGGTTGTCCAAAATATTTTTTTTACATTTTTTTAATTCTAAAAGTAAATGTGTTCCTAAAGAATTCATTTTACCTTTACCTCCTTAAGGGGATTGTAAATCTCCTTAATAAATTTTAAATTTTAATAATAAAGATAATATTAAAACACGATTTTTTATTATATGTTATTTAATAAAAAATGCAAGAAAAATTTTAATAAAATATCGGTTGAAAAATATATCGGCTGAAAAATAAGTTGACTTAAAGCTTATTTTTATATATATTAATACTGATTGTAAATTAATTTAATTTTAAAGGGGGTAAGATTATTATGAAAAAAAGCATTTCGGCATTGTTCATTGCCGCAACATTAATTTTTAGTGCTGCCACTGTTTTTGCCGCATCTGGAGCATCTCTCTTCAACTCCGAAGGCTGTATAGCATGTCATACTATTAACGGTCAGGGCGGTTCCGTGGGTCCTAACTTGACCCATGCTGGAAGCAAAAGAAGCCTTTCATGGATTAAAACCCAGATTAAAAACCCGGGCGCACATTTTGCCTCAGGAAGCTCTATTACTATTAACGGCAAATCCTACATGGCGATTATGCCTAGCCACAAACATATATCCGCTTCTAAACTCAACGCCTTAGCTACTTATCTTGAATCTTTAAAGTAATGTAATGCGTCGTCACTGATGTATAAATTAAAACCTCCTGCCGCCAAAAAAGGCTGTTGGAGGTTTTTTTATCTTGACGGTTATTCAGATAAATTGGTATAATTAAACATCAAAGTTTGTTAATTTTTAAACAAAAAATTAGATTAATTCCGATTTTAAACATGGAACTGAAATTAACCGATAAGAAAATATTAAATATACTTCAGACCGACTTTCCTATTTCCACTCGTCCGTTTTTAAGCATCGCAAACCTTACAGGTATTACTGAAGATGAGGTTTTAGAAAGAATAATAAACCTAAAAAATAATAGAATTATCAGGCAGATAAGCGCTATATTCGATTCGCATAATATAGGTTACAAAAGCACGCTGGCGGCGTTTAAAGTCGAAGACGATCTTATTGATTCGGCGGCAGACGTTATTAATTCGCATAGCGGCGTCAGTCATAATTATTTAAGAAACAACGAATATAATATATGGTTTACCATTACCCTGCCGTCTTCGCAGGTTCTTGAGGACGAAATTAAATCTTTGAGCGAAGTTTCTAAGGCATCCGATTATTTAATACTTCCTACGCTCAAACTGTTTAAAATAGGTGTTAATTTCGATATGACCGGAGAAGATTCTTCTTCTTTTAAATTTTTTTCGCATGACGATTTTAAAGCCGATTCGGAGATAAGAATCACGGATTTTGAAAAGTTATGCATAAGAGAACTGCAAAAAGACCTTGAAATTACCCCCGAACCTTTTAAAAATTTATCGGTAAATTTAGGAATTTCTCAAGATAAATTATTAGAAACTATAAAAAATTTTATAAGTGATAAGAAAATGCGCAGATTCGCCTGCGTTTTGTATCATCAAAAAGCCGGATTCGGCTATAATATTATGGGCATATGGAAATCAAAGCCTGAAGATGTTGAAAAAAACGGGAAAATTATGTCTTCCTTAAAAGAAGTTTCTCATTGCTATCAAAGACCCGTATATCCTGGAAGATGGGAATATAATATATTTACTATGATACATTCAAGATCGCAAGAAGAAGCTCGTAATGTTATGAAACAAATTTCTTCGCTTACGGGGATTACGGACTTTGACGCCCTCGAAAGCACGAAAGAATTTAAAAAAGTAAGAGTAAAATACTATGTTTAATCAAAATGAATTATTAACGGAGTTTTTTTTATATCCTTTAATTTTATGTTCCATTATTGCGCTTGCGATTATAATCGAACGTTTCTACAGCCTTAGAAAATCTAAAATATTTCCTGAAGAGTTTCTTACTAATGTCGAAAAATCTTTAAAAGACGGAGATATTGAAAAAGCTAAAGGCATGTGCATAACGGCAAAAACTCCAATAGCAAAAATTTATCTTTCTATAATAGACAACTACAAAAATTCCATAGATACGATGAAATTAGAAGTTGAAGAATCTGGAAAAAGGGCATATTTAGATCTTGAAAAAAATCTCGAAGGATTGAGCGCCATAGCAACTATTGCCCCGCTTCTAGGGCTTCTTGGGACGGTTATCGGTATGATTAAAGCTCTTAGCGCCGTATCTTATCAGAGCGGAATTACAAACCCTCATATTCTGGCTCTCGGCATCTCGGAAGCGCTGTATTCAACCGCTATAGGGCTAATAATCGCAATAATATCTTTTTTATTTTTTAAATATTTTGCTTCTAAAGCATTTAATTTTGGAGCGGCAATGGAAGACACAGCTTCGAGAGTAATATCTTTTATGAAAAACGATTGAAATAATTAATTGTTAAAGTTAAACCAACACGTTTAATCTTTGCAACATAGGTTATTTACTATTTTTAATTTTTGATATAGGTTGTAAAATATGAAATTTACGTCTAAAAGAAAGCCCGATCCTATCATAAACGTTATAAATATGGTTGATGTTTTTTTAACCCTGTTGATATTTTTTATGATGACTACCACTTTCACTTCAAGCTACGGCATAAAAATTCATCTGCCTAAATCAGGCGTAAAATCGTTTACTTTGTCTAAAAAACCTATAACTATCTATATAACGAAAGCGGGTAAAATATTTTATAAAAACAAAGAGCTGTCCGAAAAGGAATTGTCTTTATTTTTAAAAAATATCAAAACTGCGGAACGCAATCCCACAATTATTATTAAAGCCGATAAAGAATCTACCGCCTCAAGCATCGTAAAAGTTATGGGTTTAAGCGTAGAACACGGGCTTTATAAAATAGCTATAGCAACAAAAAAGTAAGCGCTTTAAGTTTAAAGGAGTTTAAACTTGATAGACAGATATTCTCTTCCGGAAATTTCAAAAATATGGTCGCTTGAAAATAAATATCAAACGTGGCTTAAAGTTGAACTTGCCGTCTGCACCGCATATAACAAGACAGGTAAAATTCCTAATGCTTCATATGACAACATTATTAAAAAAGCCAAGTTTAACGTAAACGAGATAGAAGAGATAGAACGTGTTACGAGACACGACGTTATAGCGTTTTTAACGAACGTGGCAAAATACGTCGGAGAGGATTCAAGGTTCATTCATTTAGGGCTTACTTCTTCCGACGTGGGCGATACCTCTTTTTCTCTAATATTAAAAGAAGCGTTAGAACTTATTCTGAAGAAAGCTCAAACGTTAAGGGAATCCCTCAGAAATCAGGCTTTAAGGCATAAGTTTACACAGGTAATGGGGAGAACACATGGAATACATGCAGAACCGGTTACGCTTGGTTTTAAACTTTTGATATTTTACGAAGAAATTAAAAGGGTGGAAGAAAGGATTAATAATGCGATTTATTCGTCTTCTTTCGGCAAACTTTCGGGGGCGGTGGGGACATATGCCAATATACCTCCTGAAATAGAAAAGACTTCATTAGAACTGCTCGGGCTTAATAATATTTTATCGAATCAGGTTATTCAAAGAGACGTTTATGCCGATGCCTTTTACGCTCTTGCATCTCTTGGGGCTTCCTGCGAGAAAATAGCTCTTGAAATAAGGCATCTTATGAGAACCGAGGTTTCGGAATTAGAAGAGCCGTTTGCGCCAGGTCAAAAAGGGTCGTCGGCTATGCCGCATAAGAAAAATCCAATAATATCGGAAAATATCTGCGGGCTTTCAAGAATTTTAAGGTCTAATCTTATCGCGTCTTTAGAAAACATACCTCTATGGCATGAAAGAGACATATCTCATTCATCGGTGGAAAGAATTATAGGACCTGATTCCACTATTCTGGCATATTATATTCTTTACCAGTTGACGTATCTGATAGACAACTTAGTCGTCAATAAAGAAAATATGTTCAAAAATATAGATTTGACTAAAGGAGTGATTTTTTCCCAGAAAGTCTTATTGTCTTTGGTAAATAAAGGCATGTTAAGGGAAGAAGCCTATAAAATAGTTCAAAAACTTGCCCACGAGTCTATTCAAACACGGACAGGTTTTAAGGAATTATTAAAAAAAGACGCAGCCGTGTCGAATCTTTTGCCGCCCGAGGAGATAGAAGCTATATTTGATATAAATTATTATTACAAATATATAAATTATATATTCGACAGGTATAACGCCGAATAGCAAATGCAAAAAAATCGTAATTTGCCGGTAGAAAATATTTATATAATGTATTGAAACATTGAAACAGTTTTAAAAATTTCTACCTGAAGATTGAAGATTATAGTAAAGGGGAAAAAATGACGAAGAAGGCATTTATTAAGATTACTCTGAAAGAAGAAGTTCTCGACCCGCAGGGAAAAGCAGTTTTATCGGTTCTTAAATCTTCCGGCTATAATAACGTTAAAGATGTCAGAGTAGGAAAATATATCGAAATAGATATGGATGAGGGCAAATCCGCTTCGCTCAAGGATGAAGCGGAAGATATTTCCGAGAAAGTCCTGTCAAATCCGTTAATCGAAGAATTCAGCATAGAAATTAAATAGAATAAATCAACATCAAGATGAATAATAAAAATATAAAGGCGGGAATCATCGTCTTCCCCGGTTCAAACTGCGACTTCGATGTTTACCGCGTTTTGAACGAGGTATTTGACGCAAGCGCGTCTTTTATATGGCATAAAGATAAGATTAAAGACCTTAAAAAATATGACTTTGTAGTAATCCCTGGCGGGTTTTCCTACGGCGATTATTTAAGGTCGGGCGCTCTTGCCGCAAGAAGTCCGGTTATGGAATTAGTTAAAGATTATGCACTCGACGGCGGGATAGTGCTGGGCATATGCAACGGTTTTCAGATACTTCTTGAAACCGGTCTTTTGGAAGGCGTTATGCTGACAAACAATTCTTTAAAGTTCGAGTGCAAAGACGTGTATTTAAAGACGCTGAATTTCGATACTCCTTTTACGTGCGCCATAAAAAGAGATTCCGTTCTTAAAATGCCTATCGCTCACCATGACGGCAACTATTTTGCGACCGGCGGCATAATCAACGATTTAAATAAAAAAGTCGGCGTTATATTTAAATACTGCGATAAGGAAGGCAATATAACGGATAAATCCAATCCCAACGGCTCGATGCATAATATCGCCGGTATTTCGAATAAAACTAATAACGTAATGGGACTTATGCCGCACCCCGAAAGATCTTCCGAAAAAATTCTCGGAAGCGAAGACGGCGGTTATATCTTTAGATCAATTATTAAATATATAAAAGAAAAATAAAATAAAATAAAATGAATAAAACGGAAAAACCATCAGGGAAACTTTTTGGATTAGCAATAGACGAATATGAAAAAATTTCGGAACTGCTGGGGCGCGAGCCGGACGATTTCGAACTCGGCATATTCTCGGCGATGTGGTCTGAGCATTGTTCTTACAAAAGTTCCAAGGTTTACCTTGAAACACTTCCTACCAAAGGCGGAAAAGTCCTGATAGGACCTGGGGAAAATGCCGGGGTAGTGGATTTCGGAGACGGCGACGCGCTCGTATTTAAAATGGAAAGTCATAATCATCCATCTTTTATAGAGCCTTTTCAGGGGTCTGCAACCGGAGTAGGCGGCATTATGCGCGATATTTTTACTATGGGTGCAAGACCGGTGGCAAATCTAAATTCGTTAAGATTTGGAAGTTTTTCACATCATAGGACTCCTTATTATCTTTCCGAAGTCGTTAAGGGAATAGGTTTTTATGGAAACTGCATGGGTGTGCCTACCGTAGGCGGCGAGGTCGTATTCGACGAGTGTTATAACGACAATATACTCGTAAACGCTTTCACTATCGGCATAGCAAAAAAAGACGGCATATTTCTTTCTTCGGAATGCGAGATAGGAAACACTGTGGTTTATGTCGGTTCGGCAACGGGAATGGACGGCATCCACGGAGCTACTATGGCTTCGGAAGAATTCGATTTAAAAAAAAATAAGAAAAGAAGCACGGTTCAGGTAGGCGATCCTTTTACCGAAAAACTTCTTCTCGAAGCATGCCTCGAAGCTATGAAAAAAAAGCTGATAGTATCTATTCAGGATATGGGCGCTGCGGGACTTACCAGTTCGTCCTTTGAAATGGCGGATAAAAGCGAAAAAGGGATGATTATAGACTTAGACGCCATTCCTTTAAGGACTTTCGGCATGACCCCCGTCGAAATGATGCTTTCCGAATCACAGGAAAGAATGTTAATTGCCTGCGAAAGGGAAAAATTTGAGCTATTAAAAGCCGTTTTCGATAAATGGGGATTGAACTGTGTTAATGCGGGGGAAGTAATAAAGGAAAAAGTTATTAAATTTTATTATAAATCAAAAATTTATAAAACGCTGGACATAGATACCGTGGTTAACGGACCCGAATATAAAAGACCGGTAAAAAAACCGGATTATTTAAAAGAAATAATGCCCGTAAAAATAAATAATTATAAAATTCCAGAAAATCTAAACGATATTGCAGTTAAAATTGTAACTCATCCAAACATTGCATCCAAAAGGACGGTCTTTACCCAGTACGATTACACGATAGGCACTGCCACCGTCGTTCCACCGGGCTTTTCCGCCGCTGTTCTCAGGGTTAGCGGAAATTACGAAGAGGAAAATAAAAATAAATCTAAAAATGACAGTAAAGGTTTTTTGCTTAACGTAAACGGAAATTCTAAATATGCATATTTAGATCCTTTTACGGGCGGCATGCTTGCGGTCGTAGAATGTGCACGCAATATAACCGCCTGCGGAGGTTCTCCCGCGGCGCTTACCGACTGCCTCAACTTTGCAAGCCCTGAAGATCCGGAAATTATGTGGCAGTTTGCTGAAGTTGTAAAAGGCATAAAATCAGCGGCTATAAACTTAAATACTCCAGTTATAAGCGGAAACGTCAGTTTTTACAACGAGACTGCAAAAAAGGAGGGAGATAAAACATATGTTTCAAAAATATATCCGACTCCGGTAATTGGGATGCTCGGATTTATAAAAGATATAGGTAAAATAATAACTCCTTACTTTAAAGAAGAAGGCGACGAAATTTACCTGCTCGGAGAGGTTAAAGGCAATCTTGGAGGAAGTTTATATATGGATCTTGCATACGGAAATTTCCGTCAAAAGCCCGCGGATTTAGATCTGGATTATGAAGTGCGCCTTCAGAACTGTTTGAGGTCTTTAATAGATAAGGGATTTTTGAAAAGCGCTGCCGATGTCAGCGAAGGCGGAATCTTTACGGCATTGGCGGAAAGCGCTATAACAAATCCGGAAAAAACTCTTGGATTTGTCGTAGATTACGATATTAAGGGACGCAGGATCGATGAATTTTTATTTTCCGAATTTGAGCAGGCATTTATAGTAACTGCGGGTAAAGAACTAAGCGGATCGCAGGGGTCCATAGCAGCCGAAATCCTCACGGAATACGGCATAAAATTAGAAAAAATCGGTATGGTCAAAAAAGACATAATGAAAATTAACAGCATAATAAACTTAAAAAGTGGTAAAATAAAAAAAGGGTATTATTCGGTAATTTAAAAATCGATTTATAAATTATCGGGGGCAGCGTTTTTTAAAAATGGAAGAGATAAAAGACGAATGCGGCATATTCGGCATATATGACAATGAAGAGGCAGCTAAGATTGCTTATCTGGGGCTTTATGCCCTTCAGCACAGGGGGCAGGAATCCTGCGGTATCGCATCTTCGGATGCGGGCAATCTATATTTTCATAAAAGCCTCGGTCTCGTAAACGACGTATTCAAAGAAAACACCTTGTTCCAGCTTAAAGGCAAAAATGCCATAGGACACGTCAGGTATTCTACTACAGGCGAAACACTTCTTAAAAACGCACAGCCGCTTGTTGCCGACTACTATTACGGTTCTATTGCCCTCGCCCATAACGGAAACATTACTAACGCCCGTATAATAAAAGACGCACTCGAGGAAAATGGCTCCATATTTTCCTCTACCTCCGACACCGAAGTCGTAATACATTTAATAGCCTCATCGACGGAAAACCTGCTTATAGATAGGGTGGTAAATTCTTTGAAAAGACTGAAGGGAGCATATTCTTTTCTTTTTCTTTCCGAAAAAGAGATAATAGCTGCCAGAGACCCTTTCGGCTTCAGACCGCTTGTTATGGGAAGGCTTAACGGTTCATTAGTTTTTGCATCGGAAACATGCGCCCTCGATCTCATAAACGCCGAATATATCAGAGACGTCAAACCCGGCGAAGTCATATTGGTGAGTAACGAAGGAGCTAAAAGTTTTTTCCCTTTCAGACCGGAAAAAAACTCGAACTGCATTTTTGAACTTATATATTTTTCAAGACCGGACAGCATTTTTAACGGAAAATCTATTTACAGCCTGCGGATTCAAATGGGCAGAGAACTTGCGAAAGAATCTACCCTGGATGCCGATATCGTAATACCAGTTCCCGATTCGGGAGTGCCTGCCGCTTTAGGGTTTTCAAAAGGTTCCGGAATTGATTTCGAAATGGGTTTTACTAGAAACCACTATGTGGGCAGAACGTTTATAGAGCCTAAAAAATCTATAAGACATTTCGGCGTTAAGGTAAAACTTAACCCGGTTCCTGACGTTATCAATGGTAAAAAAGTCATCGTTGTGGACGACTCGGTAGTCAGAGGCACTACGTCTAAGAAAATAGTGGATATGCTTAAACTTGCGGGGGCAAGAGAAATTCACCTGCGCTTAAGCTCTCCTATGGTTATAGCGCCCTGTTTTTACGGAATAGATACACCTGTTAAAGAAGACCTTATGGCTTCAAAATATACTGAAAAAGAGATTAACGCTAAACTCGGAGCTACGACGACCAGATTTCTTTCGATAGAAGGATTAAGAAGAGCGGTTGGAAACGGAATAAACTTCTGTGAAGCTTGTTTTTCCAATGTTTATCCGCAAGAAATCGATTGCGAATCCGAGTACGAAAACCAGACGCAGTTAAAATTATTCAGCAAAGAAGTTTTTTAGATTTATAATTTTTTTATAATTTTATAATGGACGACGTAAAAGACTTAAAATCCACAGTATTGAATGCAATAAAGACCCTGTGCTACGAAAAAAAGGAATTTACCCTCGCTTCGGGAAAAAAGAGTGATTTCTATATAGATTTGCGCCGGATTTCTTTTGACGGAGAATATTTATATATGATAGGAAAATTGTTATACGACGAAATTAAGAACGCGGAAGACTTAAAATTTTCTGTTATTGCCGGTGTGCCGGTTGGAGGAATGCCTCTTATATCCGCAATGCTGGTGACAAGTTTTTTAGACGGCAACCCGCTGAAATCGGTGGTTATAAGAAAAGAAAAAAAGGAATACGGCAAGGGAAATCTTATAGAACCGGTTCAGTTTTTATCTAAAGGGGCGAATATTCTTATAATAGAAGACGTCGTTACCACGGGCGGCTCTATTTTAAAAGCCCTGAAGAACGCAAGAGACGAAGGCTATAAGATAACCGATGCGGTCTGTATAGTGGACAGGCAGGAAGGGGGAGCCGAATTTCTTAAAGAAAACGGCATAAAACTCCATTCCATATTTACGAAAGCCGATATAGTCGTGTGATTAAAATAAATTTCATTATATTATGAAAAAAATTGTCTTTTTAATTATCTTATTTTTTGTTATTGCAATCCCTCTTTTTTATTTGTCCGGATGTTCGGTTTTCAGTTCGGTTGGAATTCCTCCAACCGTTCAATCCAGCAGCGGATATACTTCCGCTCTGCGAAAGGCAACGCAAAAAGCCGATATTTACAATAAGCTAAATACCGTAATGTATATAAGAGCCACCTATTTTAATAAATCTTTCATTAGAGCTTATGAAAAAGAATATTATAATTACTATATGAAAAAACCCGAAGACTTTAAAAGAAAGTTGCATAAATATACTACGCTTTTTGTTTCGGTTTATACGCCCCGGAGATCTTATAATAATTTAAATTCAAACCGTTCCATATGGATGGTTTATTTGACTAATAATGAGGGTGAAAGCGTAATGCCGGAAAGTATTAAACCTTCGCAAAGGAAACGGGTATTTTTAAAGAAATTTTTTCCCTATGTTACGGACTGGTCAAAGCAGTATATTATGAGGTTTCCTAAATTTTACGATAAGAAGGAAAATAAGCTGTTTTTAAATCCTTCCGTAAGGTGGATAGAGCTCGTGATTACCGGGGTAAACGGAAAAGCTGTTTTAAAATGGAATATAAATTAAAAACAAATTGCAAATTAATTATATTTAAATGCACTTTAACGTCCTTATAATCGGTTCTGGAATAGCCGGACTTTCCCTTGCGAACAGGTTCGACGAATCGGTTTCCGTGGGCATTTTCACAAAAAAAGAAGAAGCGGAATCAAACACTAACTATGCGCAGGGCGGGCTTGCCGCTGTTATGAACCTGACTAAAGATTCCTATGAAAAGCATGTTCAAGACACGCTGACTGCCGGAGACGGTCTTTGCGATGAAGAAATAGTCAGAATGGTTGTGGAAGAAGGACCGGAAGTAGTGAAGGACCTTATCGAGTGGGGCGTTAAATTTGCCAAATATTCCGCAAACAATAATAAAGAATTTGACCTCGGGAGGGAAGGCGGACATTCGGCAAGAAGGGTTCTTCATGCCGGGGATATTACAGGAAGGGAAATAGAAAGGGCGCTTGCCGAAACCTCCAGAAAAAAGCCCAATATAAAAATATTCGAAAATCACATAGGCATCGATTTAATTACGACCCGCAAGCTTAAAATAGAAAGAGAAAAGGAAAACAGGGTTTTAGGCGCATATTTTTTAAATAAAAATACCGGCGGAGTTATAACCATAGGCGCAGACGTAGTAGTTCTTGCTACCGGAGGCGCGGGAAAGGTTTTTCTCTATACCTCGAATCCCGATATATCTACCGGCGACGGAATAGCTATGGCGCACAGGGCAGGCGCTAAAATAGCCAATATGGAATTTTACCAGTTTCATCCCACTATACTGTATCACCCCGAAGCAAAGTCGTTTTTGATTTCGGAAGCGTTAAGGGGGGAGGGCGGAACGCTCAGGCTTAAAGACGGGACTCCCTTTATGGACAAAGTCCATCCCTTGAAAAGTCTTGCTCCCCGCGATATCGTGGCAAGAACGATAGACTTCGAGCTTAAAAAGACCGGGGACGAATGTGTATATCTAGATATGACACATAAAAGCAGGGAATTTTTGGAAAAAAGGTTTCCCGATATATTTAAAACTACGTTAAGTTTCGGTATAGATATGTCAAAGAAATGGATTCCGGTTGTTCCCGCCGCCCATTACCTCTGCGGAGGGGTGTTGACCGATAAAAACGGCTTAACCTCGATAAATTGCCTTTATGCAATAGGAGAGGTCGCATGCACCGGACTCCACGGGGCAAACAGACTTGCAAGCAATTCTTTGCTGGAAGGGTGCGTTTTTGCGAAAAAGACATATGAGGCGGCGGAGCAAATCTTTTCAAAAGGAAGCGGCAATTTAAAACCGCTTTTAGAAGAGGAAAATGCCGGAGGCGGAAACAATGGCGGAAATATCGTTCTTCCTAAATGGAAAGACTTCGGTTTAACCGGGGGCGACGAAATGATAGTGATTTCGCATAACTGGGACGAACTCCGGCGGACTATGTGGAACTATGTGGGAATAGTCCGTTCCAACAAGCGGCTTGAAAGGGCAAAAAGGCGCATCGACAATCTGCTGGCGGAAATTAAGGAATACTACTGGAATTTTAAAATAACGCCGGATTTGCTCGAACTTAGGAACATAGCCGAAGTCGCAAATCTGATAATAACTTCTGCAATATTGAGAAAAGAATCGAGAGGCACGCACTACAATATCGACTATCCAAACAAAGACGACAAAAACTTCAAGCATCCGACGGTATTATAATCTATAGTAACTTTTAAAATAGTCTTAACTGAGTGTTCAGTATATATTGTGTAGCAAGTTCATACTGCTCTTTACCCGAAAAGGCTTAATAAATATAGCTGGCCGTTAAACTTTCTTGATATCTTTTTGTATAGTGTTATGTAACCATTATTTTATGCGGTTACATACTATATAACTATTATCTGATATCCGGTATTTATAAGATTTCCAACGTCGGGGTGCCCGTCATACTCGGACAAAAATTCGATATTCTTTTTTGCCAAACTTTCCTTTACCTCTTTTTTTGCCGAACAAAAGCCGCATGCCTTATATATTATTCCCATTTCCTTAATTTCTTTAAAAAGTTTATTTAAAAAATCATATTCCGATGTTTCGTTAGAAACTATATCAAGCCATTTGGTTCCGTTTCCATCAAAAATGAGGGTTATTTCATTGCCCGAAGCCTTTATCTCTTTTGAATAAATCATTGCATGCCGTATCTTGGCAACCGATTCTTTAAGCTCTGTCCCCTCTAAAACGATGATTGCAACTTTTGTCATGGTAAAAATCCTCCATTTTTGATATTTTGATTAAATTTATTAATTTATTATATTATATACACTACCGATTTTGCATATCGCGTATTTATTGTTAATTATATCATA
>JAKASB010000026.1:17715-18862 GCA_021828255.1 bacterium
GCATATTTCTTAACGGATAAAATTGAGGACTTAAACCCTGACAACTCCCATTGCAGAAAGGGTTTATTTTTAAATATCGCGAGAGCTTTTCTTTGTTTTAGGATTTTAAATTGTCTAAAATATATTTTATTTTCAGCCATAAGCTTATAAACCTGATTCGGCTTAAAGTTAAAAGAAAATCTGCCAAAAGCTTTGATTTTAGAAATAAATTTAATATGTTTGACTTTAATAGATTTAAAAATTCCTAAAATTATGTACGTCCTGCCGGCTTTTTTAAACAAATACGGTTTAAAGCGGCGCGTAAAAGAAGTATAACCAAGCTTTTTATGAAACTTAATATACCCTTTTTTTAATAATACAAGATAAAATTTATCGTTTAATACGCTTACCGCTTTTGAATAAGGAACAGAAAAGAAAGTTGCATATCTAATGTTTTTTACTATCAGACGTTTTGCTGAGAGGGTTGTTAGAACTTCGGGTTTTTTTGCGCAACCGGAAATAAAGATAGAAATAAAGACAATAAAAACTACGAATGGGAATAGAAGGAATAGCTTTTTTTTATCAAAGGCATTCATAATTTGTTATTATATCACGATTAACCTATTAATCAAAATCTTAAAGGCCTCTTTTTTATAGCCCATTTATGTCAATCACAGCTTGTTTTATTTTTATGTTGCTATGCCTTTGAATTTATTACCCGATAGGTTCGTAATGAATATAGAATGACCGGTTGAAATGGGAAGGGATCGCAAATGCCATGAGCATAAACAGCATGCGTTTATATATAGGAATTGCGGAGTGTTCAAAAGCCCCTTCCTCCTTAAGTTCTAATATCTTTGTCAACTTGGAGGATGGGCAATTATAAATTATGCAAATTACACTTATTTTTTGCAGGATTTACAGGAATAGCAAGAGTCCTTTAATCTAAAGTTTTCCATGATAATGCTGTAAAATTCTTCCGCTTGAATTTCTTGAAATAACGGCAATTCGTAAATCTTTTTCATAATTTCACCCCCCTTATATTATTATATGATTAAAGTGTTTGACATTTTTACATTGCAATTAGATAAGTATAACCCTCGTTTATTTTTTTAAAGACCTGCAGGGTGCCGCCGGGAACTATCTTTACGAAGTCTGGTATTTTTTT
>JAKASB010000027.1:0-4666 GCA_021828255.1 bacterium
AAATAAACATAATTTCTATGGAATAAATAATTATATTATTTCATCATTAGTTTGTCAACCGCAGATTTCGACCCATGTCAAGGCAATTTAGAAATGTCCGCTTTTTAGTAGTATAGAAAAAGGTGTCAGATTTATTTATTGAACCACCCTGTTTACCTTTATCACGCCTTTAATGGATTTTATGCCGTCAATAATTGAATCCGACTGCTTATTGTCTCTGACTTCGATGTCGAATAAATGAACGGCTCTTCCGTCTTTAATCGTTCTAACCTGCGCTTTAGATATATTTGCCCCTTTTGCGGAAATCAGAGAAGCTATGTCGGCTAAAATGCCTTTTTTATCATCCGTGATAATCCTTATCTTTGTTTCGAAAAATTCGCCGGCTGATAAATTCTGCCTGCCTGCTCCTTCTTTCCAACTTACGTTTATAAGCCTGTTTTTATCGATGCCGATTATATTCTTGCAATCCGATTTATGGACTATAACCCCCCTTCCTCTTGAGATAAATCCGATTATATCGTCACCTGGTATAGGATAACAACATCCTGCAAGCTTATAAAGCATATCTCCCCCGAAAGGAGATACGATAGCCTCGCTTTTTCCTGAGCCTGGTTTAATTTTTTGAAGAATTTTATTAATTACGTTGCCGGTAGTTTTCGTGATTAATGATAACTTATCCGTCTTTTTATAACCGGGCATAGCTAAAGAAAATAAGTAGGATGGCGAATATTTGCCGTAGCCTACTCCGGCAAAGAGATCGTCTTCACTTTTAAGAGAAAGTTGTTGCACAGACTTGACAATTAATTCTTTAAAATCGGCAGTTTTGTTTTCAAGTTTTTTAAATTCTCTTTCTAACGTTTCTTTCCCTGCTTCTATACTTTCGTCTCTTTCGGTCTGCCTTATATAGTTTCTTATCTTGGAAATAGCTTTTGATGATTTTACATACTTAAGCCAGTCTTTTGACGGATGATGCCCTTCTTTTGCGATAATTTCCACTATATCCCCGTTGGAGAGTTTTTGTTTTAACGGAACAATCACACCGTTAACGATTGCACCGGTAGCCTTATCGCCTATTTCGGTATGTATATAATACGCAAAATCTATAGGGGTGGAACCTTTAGGAAGAGCGATAACTTTTCCTTTAGGGGTAAAAACATAAACTTCTTCCTGAAAAAGGTCTATTTTTACGCTATCCAAAAACTCGTGCGGATCTTTAAGGTCTCTTTGGTATTCTACAAGTTGTCTTAACCAGTTAAACTGCTCGATGTCCTCTTTTTCAACGGGCATATCCTCTTTATATCTCCAGTGGGCGGCAATACCAAATTCATCTATAAAGTGCATCTGTTTAGTCCTGATCTGTATTTCAACTCTCATACCTTCTGGACCTATTACCGTCGTATGCAAAGAGCGGTATAAATTAGCTTTAGGCATCGCTATATAATCCTTAATTCTCCCCGAAATAGGCTTCCAGATAGAATGAACTATGCCAAGCACCTCGTAACATTCCGTTTCTGTATCGACTATGATTCTTAAAGCTATCAAATCATAAATATCTTCGAAACTCACATGCTGTTCAATCATTTTTCTATAGATACTGTAAAAATGTTTGGGTCTTCCGTAAATTTCCGCTTTCAAGTTATGTTTCTCTAAATTTTCTTTTAGAATATCTGTAACCTTTTCTATATATTTTTCTCTTTCAGTCTTTTTTTTATTTATCCTAAAAGATAAATCCCTATAGCTTTCGGAATTTAAATATTTAAAAGACAGATCTTCAAGCTCGCTTTTTATAAAGAATATTCCCAGCCTGTTGGCAAGAGGGGCATAAATATCTAAAGTTTCTTGAGCTATTTTAATTTGTTTTTCTTTCGGAAGAACGTCGAGCGTCCGCAAGTTATGCAGTCTATCGGCTAATTTTATAATTATGACCCTTATGTCTTTAGCCATTGCAACGATCATTTTTCTTATATTTTCGGCTTCAAGCTCTTCCGAGCTATTAAAGGAGAGTTTCCCGAGTTTGGTCAAACCTTCGACTATAAAAGCTACTTCTTCTCCGAACTCCTGTTCTAAGTCGGAGGTAGTAGTTAAAGTATCTTCTACGGTATCGTGAAGGAGGGCGGCAATGACCGAGGCGCAATCCATTCTTAATCCGGCAACGATAGCCGCAACTTCTATCGGATGTGTAAGGTAAGGTTCTCCTGATGCTCTTTTTTGACCTTGGTGGACCCTTTTAGAAAAATTATAGGCTTTTTTAAACAGCTTGAACTTTTCGGCATGTATTTCTTCCATACCCACATCGTCAATACTGTTTATGCTATTTCTAAATAGTTCTATAAGATTATTGAGCGAGCTAAAATCGCTGGAGGGATTGACGGTAACAAAATTTTCATTTGAAGGACTCATAGTTCTAGTTTATCCGTATATGCATATCATATATAATACAGAAATATATAGTATATAGTGTAATGTAAATATAAAAGAGGAGGGTTATTTCTGTTTCACTCCTATATAACCCCTTGCTATTTCTCTAAGGGCAACAACTATGGGTTTATTTTTGGAAATTATTTTAGTCTCTTTGCCTTCCATCAGCTGCCTTGCTCTTTTTGCCGCTATTATTACAAGTGCGAACCTGTTTTCTACATTAACCAAGCAATCTTCGATAGTTACTCTTGCCATTTTAATATTTCTCCTTATTATTTATTATATTGTTTAAACTTTTTGCAAATTTTTGCATCTTTCGGCAATAACGATAGATTTTAATTTTAAATATGCTTCGTTTAAATTATCGTTTGTAATGATATAGTCGTAAATCGAACCCTTTTTAATTTCGGCATATGCGGTGTTTAATCTTTTATCTAATTCGATATCTTCCATGCCGCCTCTTTTTTTTAATCTTTCGCAAAGGTCGTTATATGACGGCGGGGTTATAAATATCGTAACCAAGTGGTTTATATGATTTTTGTTATATATTTTAATAAGTTTTTCGACCCCCTGAACGTCTATCTCTAATAAAATATCGGATAAAGAACCCCGATTAAAAACGGATTTATATGCCGTTCCGTATCTTTTGCCGAAAACGTTAGCCCATTCTATAAATTCATCCTCTTTTATCATTCTATCAAATTCCAAATCATTAATAAAATGATAACTTATCCCGTTTTCTTCCAGCGGCCTTTTTGCTCTCGTCGTAAAGGAAACGCTAGGCTTTATATCTTTAAACTCCTGCAAAAGCATATTGCATAGAGTGGTTTTGCCTGTACCGGATGGAGCAGAAACGGCAAAAATTAAACCTTTAGGTTTTCCGTCCATATGTAAATTCTTATCTTCAAATCCCATATCTTTTGTGTTCAAAATATATCTCTAATTTTTAATTATAATTTTTAATTATAATTTTCACTTCTTAATCTTTATCCTTTATCTTCCAGCCTTGCGATAATAGTAGAAGTATTCAGCGCCGAAAGTATAATATGCCCGGAATCGGTAATTATCACGGATCTAGTCTTCCTCCCTTCAGTCGCATCTACTAAATGGTTACCGTCTTTTGCGGTATCCCTAAGTCTTTTCATCGGCGAAGAGCCTGGAGAAACAACCGCCACCACCCTGCTCTGCAAGACAACATTTCCGAATCCTACGTTGATCAGTTTCTGCATTTTTAAATAATTATTAATTTGGGGGTGTTTGTGTTTATTTATTATTATCGTTTAACCGGAAGCCAGAAGTGCCGCCAGTTCGTCCACTCCTACGGCATATGTGCCGAGTTGAGATACGGCAATACTTGCGGCAGCATTTGCGATATAACAGGCATCGAAAATGCTTGCCCCGACGCTTCTGGCAACCGTAAGCGTAGAAATAACGGTATCTCCGGCTCCCGTAATGTCATAGACTTCTTTCGCGCGTGCCTGTAAATGCAAAGGCTTGTTCCCGGCATAAAAAAGAGACATGCCGGCTTCGCCGCGTGTGATAAGCAGGTAATCCGGTTTTACTTTTTTAATTATTACCCCGCTTGCTTTTTCGAGAGTTTTATCGTCGTTTATTTTAACTCCGGAACCGCCCGAGGTTTCGTTAATATTAGGCGTTAAAATAGAAACATTTTTATAAAATTTAAAATTCTCGACTTTTGGGTCAAGTGCAATAAATTTGTTCTTTTCTCTTAAAAAACTAACCAATGAGGAAAAAAATTTCCTTTCTATCAGACCTTTGCCATAATCCGAAATTATAACGGCGTCTATATCGTCCGCTATTCTCTTAATCCCGTCCATCAGCTGCTTGTAAACTTTATCCGTAAATTTTCCGTTATCTTCCCTGTCAAATCTGACGATTTGCTGATTATGGGCAATAACTCTCGTCTTAATTATGGTTTGAAAGTTTTTTAAAGTCAAAATATACGAAGCATCGATATTACCTTCGCCCTTGTCTCTGCCTTTTCCGCCGTCTTTGCAGATTAACCGCTTTAATATGTCCCCGTTATAATCATCCCCAACGACCCCGGCGACATAAACTTTAGCGCCGAGTTTAGCTACATTGTTTACCACGTTTGCCGCACCCCCGGGCATCAGCTTTTCGGACTTTACATTAACCACCGGCACGGGAGCTTCGGGAGATATTCTGTTTACAGTTCCATAAACAAAATGGTCAACCATAATATCTCCGACGACAAGTACTCTTGCCT
>JAKASB010000027.1:4766-18855 GCA_021828255.1 bacterium
CCCCCGGGCATCAGCTTTTCGGACTTTACATTAACCACCGGCACGGGAGCTTCGGGAGATATTCTGTTTACAGTTCCATAAACAAAATGGTCAACCATAATATCTCCGACGACAAGTACTCTTGCCTTATTAAATTTTTTTATTATATCAAGTAAATTTTCAAACATATTTTATAAATAAATCAATTGTTTTATCCGCGCAACTTTCTATGTTAAATTTTTCTACAATCGTTTTTCTGGCTTCCTTGGATATTTCCCTGATGTCGCCTGTGTTATTATACACGAAAACTAACTTTTGATAAATAGCGTTTATATCTCCTTTTTTTATTATAAAACCGTTTTTGCCGTCCGCCACGACTTCCGGCATCCCTCCGGCATCGGAGGCTATTACGATATTTTCCATGGCCATCGATTCCAGCAGGGCAAGAGGAAGTCCTTCCTTTAAAGACGGAAAAACAACTGCGTCCAATTCGTTTAAAAAAGAAATGAGATTGTCTCCTACAAATCCAAGAAAATATACCGAATTATAAATTCCTAAATCTTTAGCTTTTTTAATAAGCTCTTCTTTTAAAACCCCTGTTCCGGCAATAAAAAACTTAGCTTCCGGTATTTTAAGCAGAACAAATTTTGCGGCGTCTAAAAATAAATCTACCCCTTTTTCACGGGAAAGTCTTGCAATTATTCCGATATTAAATGATTTGCCGCCGCTACCTTCGCCGGAACCGGCGGCAGCGGCATCTTTTCTTTTAGGAAGTCCTTCCGCTCCGGGATTAAATTTCCCCGTATCTATTCCATTATAAATAACGCCAAGCTTTCCGCCGTTCATTCCTTGGGACGCAAGGTTCTCCTTAACCGCGTTAGACACGCATATCACATAATCGCCGTATCTATATTGAGATTTTTTATTAAGCCCATGGGCGGTCGCAATAGATTTTATTCCGGCAATCTTAGCCGCCAATGCCCCGATAAAATTTGCCTTCGATAGATGCGTATGAATTATATTAAATTTATTTTTTTTTATGAAATATGCGATTCTTAATATTGTCAGGGGATTATACTTAAAACCCGCAGCCATTATTTTAAAAGGCACTCCGCTGTTTTGTAAAAATTTAAAAAAGGATAATTCCGGGTTTTTGCCGTTTTTACTTACCGAAGATAAAATAAAAACTTCATGTCCCTTCTCCGCAAATTTTTTAGATAAATTAACGACGTAATTTTCGGCGCCGCCTATATTGGAAGGCGTTATAAACTCTAAAATTTTCAATGTTTATTTTATATACTTTATATAATTTATATATTATATTAACCCACATTTAGAAATTTCACAATTTAATTTCACCTTGAAGGTAGTTTTCAAGTTTATAACGGTAAGTTAAGAAAGTATGAAAAATAAATGGCTGCCGGTTTGACTTATTTAACCCTTCGCAACCTTAAGGCATTACTTACCACCGATACAGAACTAAAGCTCATTGCCGCGGCCGCAATAGCCGGACTGAGTAAAATCCCAAAAAATGGATAAAGAACGCCTGCGGCAATAGGAATACCCACCGTATTGTAAATAAAAGCAAAAAAAAGGTTCTGTTTGATGTTCGCCATCGTCAATCTGCTTAAGCGTCTTGCCCGCACTATTCCTCTTAAGTCGCCTTTAACCAGTGTTACGCCGGCGCTTTCCATTGCAACATCGGCACCTGTTCCCATAGCTATACCGACATGAGCCTGCGCAAGAGCAGGCGCATCATTTACTCCGTCTCCTGCCATTGCAACGGTTCTTCCCTCGTCCTGTAACCTCTTTACTGCTTCGGCTTTCTGATCCGGCAATACCTCGCTGATCACCTCATCGATACCGAGCTTCTTAGAGACAGCCTCGGCGGTAGCGCGGTTATCCCCCGTAAGCATAACTATGCGGATACCTTCTTCATGAAGCTGTTTAACCGCTTCAAAAGTAGTATCTTTTATAGGATCTGCCACACCGATAAGTCCGGAGGCTTTTTCATCAACCGCAACGAACATTGCGGTTTGTCCATCCTGCCTCATTTTCTCGGCTTTTAAGTCTAAGTTTTTATGGTCTATTTTTAGGTCACTTAGAAGTATATGGTTGCCCAGCGCGATACGATGTCCTTCTATATTGCCTATAACCCCTTTACCCGTCAATGATTCAAAAGACTCGGTTTTCCCCGGCGTTATCCCTCTTTCGCCTGCTCCGGAAACGATAGCCGCCGCAAGCGGATGTTCGCTTCCCTTTTCGATACCGGCCGCAAAAAACAATATTTTATTTTCGTCAAATTCTGCCGCCGAAACTACGGAGGCAAGTTTAGGCTTGCCTATCGTGAGGGTTCCCGTCTTATCCACCACGAGGGTATCCACTTTTTTCATAATCTCGATTGCTTCGGCATTTTTGAAAAGTACGCCCTCCGTAGCCCCCTTTCCGGTAGCTACCATTATTGACATAGGTGTTGCAAGCCCGAGAGCGCAGGGGCATGCAATTATCAGCACCGCTACCGCGTTAACAAGCGCGAGCGCCATTCTTGGTTCGGGGCCGATTAATGACCAGATGATAAAAGTTAAGGCGGCAACGGTAACTACTATCTGAACAAAGTAACCGGCTACAATATCAACAAGTTTCTGGATAGGAGCGCGGCTTCTTTGCGCTTCGGCAACCATTTGAACAATCCTGAAAAGCAAGGTATCGGCGCCCACTTTTTCTGCCTTCATTATAAAAGACCCGGTGCCGTTTAAAGTTGCGCCTATTATTTTATCTCCTTTATGTTTTTCTACGGGAATGGATTCCCCCGTAATCATGGATTCGTCAACCGAGCTTGCCCCCTTCGTTACTATGCCGTCAACCGGGATTTTTTCGCCGGGACGGACACGAAGCAAGTCGCCCGGACTAACCTCTTCAAGAGGAATATCTTCCTCTTTTTCTCCATTTACAAGCCTTGCCGTTTTAGGAGCCATACCAAGCAACGCTTTAATTGCCGCTCCGGTTTTGCTGCGAGCTTTAAGTTCAAGCATTTGACCAAGAAGCACTAACGTTACAATGAAAGCGGCGGCTTCGAAATATGTATCCACCTGCCCGCCTTTACCCCGAAAAGATGCGGGAAATATCCGCGGCATAAGTGCAGCCGTAAAGCTGTATAAATATGCAATTCCGACACCCAAGCTTATCAATGTAAACATGTTTAAGCTGCGGTTTTTTACCGAGCTGACCCCCCTGACAAAAAACGGCCATCCTCCCCACAAAACCACAGGTGTGGCAAGTATAAGTTCAATCCATTCCAATATTTTAGGAGGAAGGAGTTTTTCAATCGATATCGCCGGAACATAAATGCTCATGGCAATAAATAGAAGCGGAACGGTTATGACGAGGCTAATCCAAAAACGCCTTGTCATATTTAAAAGCTCGGTATTCTTTTCTTCTTCTAAGGAACCGGAGCGCGGTTCGAGAGCCATCCCGCATATCGGGCAATTTCCCGGCGCATTGCGAATAATCTGCGGATGCATGGGGCATACCCACTCTGTTTTAAGCTGGGGCGCGGGCGGGAATGAAGGTTCGAGAGCCATCCCGCAAACAGGGCAGGAGCCGGACGCAGGCTGCCTTACCTCCTGGTGCATCGGACAAACATATATATTGGCTTTTTCCAAAGCCTTGTCTTTTGGTTTTTGGACTTCCACGTGCTTTAACCCCTATATTGTGAAATAAACTAAGACACCTTTTGATTACAATTTACCTTTATGTATTAAGTTACCATAAATAGTAATGTTGTCAATATGTTTTAAGGGTTTTAATATAAACTATTATTAAATATCTTTTATTCAAATTTTAAAAAAACTTTTATTTTTTTTATTGCATTCGATGTTTCGTTTATCGAATCTTTTACCAATCTATATATAATCATTTTAAAAAACTGGGAGACGCCTTTTTTTTCTTTCATAAAGGTCTTAAAATCGTCTATATCCCAGTCCTGTTTAGATGCAAGTTCCCTGAAGGGCGATGGATGAAAATCAAGATTATTTTTGTCTATCCTTTCAAGCCAGCCGAAATCTGAATATATATATTTATCCACCCGCGGGTCGTAATTGGAAACCCAGCTTTTTAATCCGTTTATTATCTGAAAATTGTAAAGCCTTTCCATTTCTTTGTCTTTTTTATACATGTCGGCGGGATTTTTTGCCCTGCCGTAATGAAACATATTGACGTTTAAAGGCACTGCGTTTTTATTCTCGATATTTATTTTGACTCCGTTTATATCCTTAAAACCCATCGCATCCCCCCATGAAAAAACTGTCCCGTCATTTCTTATAATGCGAACTTCTTTATCGTAAAAAAACTTTTTTTCAGACTTTTTTGCATATGAAAAATAGCCTCCGAAAAAATGAATATAATCAAAAACAAATCCTTTTACGTCTTTATTATCAAAATTTTCTTCGAGAACACGGGTAATTTTTTCGTAATCTTTCTCATGAATTCCTTCATCGCACTGGACATAAAGCCCGTAATCTCCGGTAATGTTTTTAATAGCGATATTTGTTTTCTCCGATAAAATACTGCCGCTTCTTTTTGTAATATTCCAACCCGAATCTATTAATTTAATCTTTGGATTTTCTTCCATTAGCTTTTCGAGCTCGCTCTTTGTATTATCGCCGCTTTCGCATACTACTACTATAAATTCATCGACTAAAGGAAGAGCTGAACTAATTGACTCCTTAAAAGGATATCCCATTAGAACCCCGTTTCTGATAAAAGTAAAACCTGAAATTTTCATTTTTATATATAATTTACAATTAAAATTGTTTTATTTAAATTAGTAATTGCGATGGGGACTACAAAGACTCTAATCCTGCTATTAAGTCTTCCGGCTTAATATATCCCATACAATCCGAATAACCGTGCTTATTAAAACCGTCTTTCGGACAATCTTTATAAAAACAGTGATAACAGCCTATTTTTTTATCTATTATGTAAACATTATCGGCTATGGGACAGCAGACAGCCGGATCGGTGGAACCGAAAAGAGCGATTACGGGAGTCTTTATTGCCGACGATAAATGCATCGTTCCGTTATCCACGCAGGCCACCAGAAACGATTCTCTAATTAACCCGCCGAGAGTATAAATATCGGTTAAACCGGTTAAATCGACGTTCATATATTTGTTTTCTATTTTATCGTAGATTTTTTTGGAAGTCTGTTTATCATTCTTGCTTCCGGTAATAACCGTATAAAAACCTTTTTTATTTAAATAATCCGCAAAAAGCGAAAACAATTCAGGATTGGCTTCCTTAGATTTCCTTGTAGAACCGGGGGACAGTAAAACAAATTTAAAATTTTCTCCATAAAAATTCCCCTTATAACTGTTAAATGAACTTTTTAAAATATTTCTTGCGTTTTTAATATCGGAATCCTCTACGGTATAAACGTAATCTCTGCTGAAATATTTTTTGCCGGCATTTATATAAAACGGTTCGATAAATTTTAACGATTTATCTATATTATTCAAATGCTTCTCTAATGTTATCCTGTTATGTAAAAAAAGGTCGTTCCAACGTCTTTCCTGTCCTATCTGTTTTTCCGCAAGTAAAAACCCTAAAACCGAAAATTTAAAAGATGTTAAAAAATTAACGCAGGCGTAAAATTTATGTCCGTTCTTTTTTTTTATATCGTTAAGAATTCCGAGTAGCTTAAAAATACCGATAATACCTCTGATTCCGTTAATTTTCCCCATCTCTGCAATTTTCCATATATCTGGATTTCTTCGTAAAACACATGCGGCGTTTTTTGATGCGACGACGGTAATCCTGCTTTCAGGAAACTTTAGCTTTAATGCCCGAATTGCAGGAGTCAGCGTCAAAACGTCGCCTATATAATTATGTCCGAATATTAAGAAATCTTTTAAATTTCTTGAATCATTCATATGCAAACGCAAACTTTTCTTTTTATGTTATTCTATTTATTTCTTTATTTATTGTTAAATCCTGTTTTATTATATCAAAAACAATATCCGGCATGATTCTTTTCATACATAAAACACATTCCGTCAAATTATTATTCCCGATCTTATTCTTATTGAGCGGACACACTTTTTTAAAACAGGGGATACAAATTAGATTGTCCCTTAATACGGTAAAATTTTTTCCAACCGGACCTGTAAGTTCCGGATCGGTGGGTCCGAACAAAGCTATTGTTTTAAGAGTCCAGATAGACGATGCTATATGCATAAGTCCCGAATCCGAAGTTACAAAATAGTCCATTTTGGCAAGTAACTCTTTAGCTTGTTTCAACGTCGTTTTTCCGACAGCGGATACGACATTCGGTTTGTTCAAAATATTTAATATTTCTTTAGATAGATGTTCCTCTCCTTTGCCGCCAAATATTACAATATTAGCGTTAAAAGAATTTATCAATTTTTTAGAAAGTTCTATAAAATATTTGACCGGCCATCTCTTCGTCTTCCAAGCTCCGGCAGGATTTATTCCAATGAATATATTCTTTTTTGTAGATTTTACAAAACTGCTCTCCAAAAAATCTGAAGCAAATTTTTTATCTTCTTCGGATGTTACGAGTGTCAGTTTCGGCTCCTCGATTTTTTCGCCGCCGCTTTTTTCGGCTAAAAAAAGATAAAATTTAACGGCATGCTCAAGAGGTCTTCCTCTTCTTGCAATCTTTTTATTGCTTAAAAAACCAAGATCCGCGTAATCCTCGACGTATCTCACAGGCGCACCGCTTAAAAACGAAAAGATAGACGTCCTGTCAACACCCTGTAAATCTATAGATAAATCGTAATGCCGGCTTCTTAATTTTTTAATTAACGATAAATAGTTCTTGATTTTGAAATTTTTTTTATCGATAACTATAACCTCGTCCACATTGGGATTTAAAAGCGCAATATCTTTGGCTTTATCTTCTATAAGCCATGTAATAAAGCTGTTCGGATACCCTTTTCGTATAGATTCTATCGCCGGCGTTGCAAGAAGACAGTCTCCTATAGAGCTTAATTTTATAATTAATATATTCATATTTTAATAAATCAATAAAAAAGTCTGACTTTGCAAATTTTTCTTTTAAATTTAAAAAAATTAGTATTATGCCTTATCGCTACTCTTTTTAACGCAAAAAAGTCCGCCTCTCTTTTTACTATGCCGGTTTTAGTAATACATGCACCGTAAAAACCGGCTTTTTCGACGAGTTTTTCCGTTTCTCCGTTATAATCTCCATACGGATAGGCAAAAAAATTTATGCTTGCGCCGAACAAATCTTCAAGATTTTTTTTGGAAATGGAAATTTCACGAAAGGCTTCTTCAGGTAAAATTTGTGTAAGATGAGGGTGCGTCTGAGTGTGGGCGCCTATTTCTATTCCGTATTCGGCCATTTCTTTAAGCTCGAATGAATTAAGCATTTCGTCCTTGTTCTCTCCATTTTTTATATCCCACTCGTTCACTCCGCCTACAAGTCCAGAAACCATAAAAACCGTTGCCTTGACTCCGTTATTCCGCATAACTTTTAATCCGCCTGAATAAACCGATTTTGAACCGTCGTCAAATGTGATTGCGGCATATTTTTCTTTTTCACCGGTTAAATTAGTCAAATTTAACGAAGCAGATTTATCTGTTTTGAAATAATAATCATATGCGGCTTTTAGTTCCGAAAGCGTTAAAAACGCATATCCAATACTCTTTAAATATTTAATCTGTTTGTCAAAATCTTCCTCGGTAACATAAAGTCCAGGAAATTTTGCATTTTGAGGATATTTTCCTATTTTGTGATATAAAAGAATGATGAATTTTGGATTTTTAGCCATATTGAATATATATTATTATACTATAAATAATAAAAATATAAATTTTTAAATTGTATATTGATTCAAAACATTATAATATATTTATAGGGAATAAAAACATTATATGACCGAAAATTTAAATTTGGATTATAAAAAATACAAAAGCGCAAAAAAAACGTCTTTATCTATAATAATTCCGGCTTATAACGAAGAAAAAAGAATTAAACAGACTATAATTGCATTAAGGTCGTATTTAAAATCTAAAAAATATATTTACGAAATTATAGCAGTCGATGACGGAAGCACGGACGGAACATTAAACGTGTTAAGGGATACTTTTTCGACCGATTTAAGAGTAGTAACGATTACTAAGAGCGGTAAAGGCGCCGCCGTTAAAGAAGGAATTTTTTCCGCAGACAAAGAAAACGAATATGTTTTTTTTATGGATGCAGACTTGTCCACCGACGTCGAAGAAATTGAATCCTTCATAGATATATTTAAAAAAGAACCGGAAAACGACATTATAATCGGCTCCCGCTATCTGCCCGAAGGCTCGGTTATAGTTCAACCGCCGTTCAGAAATCTTGTCGGCAGAACATTTAGTCTGATTAAATCAAAACTTCTAGGTATAAATTTCTACGATTCACAGTGCGGATTCAAAGCATTCAGAATGCAGACCGCAAAAAAGATTTTCGCAAAATCAGAAATAAAAGGCTTTTCGTTTGATGTAGAAATACTTTATATTGCGCTTTTAAATAACATAAAAGTAAAAGAAAAAAGCGTCAACTGGTATCATAAACCCGGGGGACACGTCAATTTAATTGCCGATTCGATACCTATGTTAATCGAACTGCTTCAAGTATTCTTAAATAAAAATAAATACATATTATAGATGGTTTTTAAAAAACTCGAAAAATCCTTTTATGCCCGGGAAGATACTATAAAAATCGCAAAAGAACTGCTGGGGAAATATTTATTGACCGATATTGACGGTGAAGGAATCACGGGAGGCAGAATAGTCGAAGCGGAAGCATATCTTGGAGCAATAGACAAGGCATCTCACGGATACGGCAACCGCAAAACCGAAAGAAATAAAAATTTATATAAAGAGGGCGGATATGCTTATGTTTATTTTATTTACGGCATATATTACCTGTTTAACGTCATCACCGGCAAAGAAAATAATGCCGATGCTGTTCTTATCAGGGCGATTGAACCTGAAATCGGCTTAGATATAATGACCCTAAGAGAAGATAAAAAATCTAAATTAAAAAATAAAATTAAAAACGGGGTAAACAGGATTACATCTGGTCCAGGTCTCTTGACTATTGCTCTTGGCATAGATTTAAGACATAACGGAATTCCCATTTGCGAGAACAACGAAGACAAAAATGATCTAAAACTCAAAAAACTAAAGATATGGTTAGAAGACAGAAATGCAAACGTCACCGAAAAAGATATAGTAGAAACACCGAGAGTAGGGGTTAGCTACGCCGCAGAACACGCCTTACTGCCTTGGCGGTTTAAAATAAAAGGCAATAAATGGGTAAGCAGATGAATTCGGCTTATACATTTTAGGATATATTTTAGGCTACAGCCGTTAAACCGCAGCCTAAAATATATTAAATGTTATTTCTTTTTTGTCGACGGTTTCTTTGTTTCTTTTTTAATCGGCTTAGTTGCCATTGTCTTCACCTCCGGTTATTTAGTAGGAACCATTCATACGTTTTTTTAATTCCTTCGCTAAAATCGGTTTCCGGCATAAAACCCATATCTTTTTTGATTTTCTCAAAACTTAAACAGCTTGTTTTCTGTTCGCCAAGTTTAGCTGGTCCGTGAACCTCTTTATATTTATTATCGAAATTTTTATTAATTTCTTTAAACAAATTGTTCACGCTGATCTCAATAGAAGTTCCGACATTATATATTCCAACTTTATCCATGTTTTCCAATGCTAAGATATTAGCCGCCGCTACGTCTTTAACGTAAACGTAATCTCGGGTTTGATTGCCGTCTCCGTTAATAACCGGTTGTCCGCCTTTAAGCATCTTATTTAAAAATATTGCTACTACCCCAGCTTCGCCGTGAGGATTTTGCCTTGGACCGTAAACGTTTCCATAGCGAAGAGATACATATTTAAGTCCGAATATTTCATTATAATAATTTAAAAATTTATCGGCGGCAAGTTTTGCTATTCCGTAAGGAGACAGCGGCCATTCAGGATAACTTTCTGGAGTAGGCCTTACGTCGGTATCGCCGTAAATAGCGCCGCCCGTGGAAGAAAAAATAAATTTTTTGACTTTAATCTCGTTTGAAAGTTTAATTAAATTTAACGTTCCCATTATATTGGTCTGCGCATCAAACAAAGGATCAGAAACAGATTTTCTGACGTCTATCTGTGCCGCAAAATGATATACTACTTCCGGAGATTCTTCGGTAAATATTTTTTCTATTCTTCCAAAATCGGTAATGTCGGCATTTATAAATTTTGCCTCAGGGTTAATATTATACACAAAACCGGTCAAAAGATTGTCGATTATTAAGACGCGGTTGCCGGAGGTTATAAGTGCATCGGCTACATGGCTTCCAATAAATCCTGCCCCGCCGGTTACGAGTATTTTCAATATTAAACCCTCAAAGATTATATGTTTGCTTTAGCTAAAAATAAATTTATTTTATATATAAAAATTATTTAAACTGCCGCTTTATCTAACATAGGTCAGCCATTTTTCGTATTTTTTGTTTCCGCCTTTTACTATATTAAAAAAGGCTTTTTGAAGTTCAAGGGCAATATTGCCTGCTTTTCCGATGCCAATTTTTCTGTCGTCTATTTCTCTAACCGGAGTGACTTCAGCGGCGGTTCCGGTTAAGAAAACCTCGCCTGCAATATAAAGTTCGTCTCTCGTTACTCTTTCTTCTTTAATCTTTAAACCCATTTCTTTTTCCATAACTTCGATAACGCTGTTTCTTGTAATGCCCGGTAAAACCGACGACAGCGGCGGAGTTTTAATTTCTCCTCCTGAATAAACAAAAATATTTTCGCCGCTTGCCTCACAGACAAAACCTGCAGTATCGAGCATTATAGCCTCATCGTAACCGGCATTAACAGCCTCTTTTTTGGCAAGGATAGAATTTATATACTGACCGGTAGATTTGGACATTCCCATAAACGTATTCACGTGAAACCTGGCATAAGAAGATACCTTTGCCCTTATGCCGTTCTTAAGGGCTTCTTCGCCGAGATAAGTCCCCCAGTACCATGCCGAAATTGCTACTTTAGTGTCGTAATTTTTTATAAATATGCCAAGTCCGCTTCCGTCGCCTATAAACACTATCGGTCTTATATAACACTCTTTAAATTTATTAATTTTAACGGTTTCAATTATTGCGTCTTTAATTTCTTTCTTTTCGTAAGATATCGGGATTTGCAGAATATGACAGGAGTTAAAAAGCCTGTCTATATGCTCGTCAAGCCTGAAAATAACCGAACCCTTTCCTTTTGTTTCGTAGCATCTTATGCCTTCGAATGCACCGAGACCATAATGTAAAGAATGGCTGTTGACGGGGATAGACGCATTTTCGTAATCAACGAATTTTCCGTCCATCCATACTTTTGAGCCGTCAAAAGGACTGCCTTTTTTCTTAATACTACCTTTCATAATTTTTCTCTCTTTTAAAATTTAAAAATTTTATTTATTACTTATTATTTTAATGTAATATATCTATATTTATATTTATATATTATTTTACAATATTTATTATATTATCATTTGCCAAAAGCCTCCGCAATAGATTTTTTATAATCGGGATAAAGAATTCCCTTTTCGGTTATTATGGCAGACACGTATTTATTTGGGGTTACGTCAAAGGCGTAATTTAAGGCTTTGACGCTTTCCGGCGCAATTCTTTTTCCGAATATGGAAACAACCTCGTTTATATCGCGCTCTTCAATCGGAATTTCGTCTCCGGATTTAATATTTAAATCGATAGTAGAAAGAGGGGCAGCCACGTAAAACGGAATATCGTTTTCTTTGGCAAGGACCGCAACCTGGTAAGTGCCTATTTTATTAGCTACGTCGCCGTTGGAAGCTATCCTGTCGGCGCCGACTATTACGGCGTTAATTTTGCCCTTTCTCATTAAAAGTCCGGCGGAATTGTCGGCGATAAGGGTGACGGGGATGCCGTCTTCCATTAGTTCCCACGTGGTAAGCCTTGCACCCTGAAGAAACGGCCTCGTTTCGTCGGATACCACGGATATTTTTTTATTTTCGGAAACCGCAGCCCTTATGACGCCCAACGCCGTCCCGTAGCCTGCCGTCGCCAGCGCCCCCGCGTTGCAATGGGTCAATACCGTATATCCGTCTTTCAAGAGGACGGCGCCGTACCGTCCCATATTTTTATTTATTTCTATATCTTCATTGTAGATTTTAAGGGACTCGTTTCTTATGAGGCTCACCACTTTTTTTAAATCGGGATTATTTTTATATATGTTTTTCCCTTCAGTTTCTACAAGCCCTTTAATTCTATCAACTGCCCAGCCGAGATTGACGGCGGTGGGTCTTGCCGAAAACATAAAATCTGCTATTTTAAAAAATTTCTTTTTAAAAGTTTCGTAATTATTTACTTCCGGCAAACTTATGAGAGATTTCGCCCCGAGATATAATCCAAAAGCTGCCGAAACACCTATTGCCGGCGCACCCCTTACTACCATATCCTTTATGGCGGCGTAAACGCCTTCATATGTTTTTAGTTCAACGTAAATTATTTCCAGCGGAAGTTTTCTCTGGTCTATCATCTCAACGACATCGTCATCTCTTAATTTTAACGTGTAAAAAGCCATTTATTATGTACCTCCTTCACAGTTTATCTTGCGGTTTTTATCTTATAGACAATTTTTATCTTATATGAGTTTATTCATATAATAAAACAATAAACTATTTAGATTGTATATCAAAAGCAATAAAATTAAAATTATTTTTATCTGTCGGTATCATTAATTATTACAATAAATTTTGGTATAATAATTCATTAAATGTAACAAAATGGATGATAGTATTATTTATGTTTATTCGTGTTTTTAATTCTAAATTAACTATAAATGCTTTAACGGGAGAATATTTTTCTATAAAACTTCTAAGCGAAGGTTCTATTTTCGGGAGTTTAAGTTTTTTATATTTAACTTCTACGGGGATGATTTCTTTGCCGAAATCTATTACGAAATCGACTTCGGCTTTGTCTATAGTTCTCCAAAAATGAATGCTTCCGCCGGTATACTTAATTTTTTCTTTAATTATATTTAAAACAAAATTTTCAAAAACATGTCCAAAATCTATAACGTTTCCAAATAGATTTATAGAAAAATTCCTCAATCCTATATCATAAAAATAATAAACCGGAGATTTAACTATCTCTTTTGACGGATTTTTAAAGTAAGGAGATAATCTCTGTAATATATATGTTTTTTCGGCATACGAAAGATAATTTTTTAAAGTCTGGACCGAAATATTAATTTCAGAAGAAATGTTGGAATAATTAGTTAAATTCCCCGCCCTAATGGAAATAATTTTTATAAGATCGGCGAAAGCATCGACTCTTTCTACTTTCAATAAATAGGAAATATCTTTTTCCAGATAACTGTGAAAAATGTCGTTTATAACAAATATTTTCTCTTTTAAGTCTTTTTCTAAAATAACTTTCGGATAACCGCCAAAATTTAAATATTCAATCAAATAAATATTTACCGTTTCACGTTCTAAATTGAAAAACTTTTCTAAATTATCTTCATATTTATAGTTTGTTTTAAAATTAATAAATTCATCGAACGAAACGGTGCCAAGTTCAAATATCCTTTTTCTTCCTACCAAAGATTCATGTACTTTTTCTTTCAGCTCAAGACTGCCTGAACCAGAAACGATAAATTTATGTGGCAGGCTCATATCGTATATGCCTTTTAAAAAAATACCGGAGTCTTTTTTTCTCTGTATTTCGTCGATAAATACATAACCTTTTTTATTTCCAAATTCTAATTCTATTTTTTTTAATAATAATTGCTGGGATAAAAAAAAACTTTTATCCATTTCACTGTCTAAATTTAAAAATAAGGTATGTCTTCCTTTTTTATCTAAACTTGATTTAATTAAATTCATCAGAGTGGTTTTGCCGGATTGCCTGGGGCCGGTAATTAAAGAAATTTCTTTTCTGTCTAAATGGTCTAATAACTCTTTATAGATATTTCTTTTAATTAATTTTAATTCCATACATTTATTTTAATCCAATGATTTAGAAAGTCAAGTTTTTAAAAATAGGGGTATGCATCC
>JAKASB010000028.1:0-9971 GCA_021828255.1 bacterium
AAAAGCTTATAACGACTTCTTTTATCGATTTACTTGTCGATTTAGACACGGTAAAATTTATGTTGTCTATAGTAAATTTTTCACCGGGAACCGGTATGCGTCCAAGTCTATCCATTATTAACCCGGATACGGTTTCATAGTCCGCTTCCGGGTTATTTATTACGCCTACATTAAAAAGCTCCGACAGTTCGTCTAAAGTTAACATTGCATTTATTAAATAAGTATTTGTGCCTATTTTTTTATACATTGCCTCTTCTTCATCGGTTTCGTCCCTGATTTCACCCACTATTTCTTCAAGAATATCTTCAAATGTTATTATTCCCGAAGCGCCGCCGTACTCATCGACGACCACAACCATCTGCTGGCGGCTTTTTTGCATTTTTACCATTATATTGGATATTTTTAAAGTTTCGGGTATAAATAATATGGGTTTTGCAATTTCGCCGACCACTTTATTTATATTTTTGGGATTATATGCGTCGAAAGCTAAGACTAAGCTTGATATATTATCTATGCGGTCTTTATAAACAGGTATTCTTGAATAATTAGTCTCGCCGAAAATCTGCCTTGCTTTGTTTACGCTGTCGTTTTCGTTTAATGCTATTACGTTTATAAGCGGAATCATAATATCTTTGGAAGTTTTATTTCCGAATTCGAATATTCTTTTTATTATTTTTTTATCGTATTCTTTAAATTCTTCAATATTTCCGCTAATCGTAAGAACTTTAATAAGTTCGTCTTTCGTTAGAAAAACATTTTTAGACCTGCTTTTAAAAATTAAATTTAATAATTTAGAAAAAGCTATAAAGATTATATTTATGGGAAAAAATATGACGGAAAAAGCGGTTATCAGCGGAATACTTTTTAGCATAAGGCTGTTCGCATGTCGTCTGTATATCATCTTGGGAATAATTTCCCCAAAAATAACCATAACAGGCGTAAGAATAACTGCTACTACAAAAGGGGTATATGATTTTGCATATTCGTATATAAGAGCGGTAGCAAGAATGGTCGCAGAGGTGTATGCAATATTATTTCCTATTAATGAAGCAGAAAAAGCGTTTTCCGGTTTTTTAGTCATTGACAGCAAAAACTTGGCAAGCTTATTTCCTTCGGATTCTTTATGCTTGATTTTAATTTTATCATAGCTGATAATGCCGATTTCGGAACCGGCAAAAAATCCTTCAAAAAATATAGCCATAATAATTATTACGATATAAATATATGTATTATATGTATTACTGAATGTCATATACATCCTCTATTTCGCCGAAAATTTCTTCTAAAAGGTCTTCCATAGTTATAATGCCCGCCATTTTTCCATATTCGTTAACCACAACCGCGATATGTATTCTTTTCTTTTGAAGTTCCCTAAAAAGTTCAAGCGCATTTTTTGAACCGGGAATAAAATAAGGTTTTATCAATAAAGAGTTAAGAGTTCTTTTTTCTTCGCTTTTATTGTAAACTTTGGATAAGATAGTCTTCGCAAGGATTATTCCTATTATATTGTCTTTTTCCCTGAAATATATCGGAATCCGCGAGAAATGTTTGGATTCTATAAGTTCTATGGCGGAGGAAACCGGTGTGTCAACGTCTAATTCAAACACGTTATCTTTTTTAGTCATGATATTAGCGGCTTTTAAATATGAAAGTTTTAAAAAGTTTTTGATAAATTCGTATTCTTTTTCTTTTATCTCTCCTTCATTTTTGCCTATTTCAATAATCGTTCTTAATTCTTCGTTTGATATCGACTCTTCCTTTTTTAATTGAAGCCGTTTTCCCCTTAGGCCTGTTTTTTCTACTAACAATCCTGCAAAATAGACCACATGAAAAAACATATTAGAAACCAATAAAGATAATGCGATAGGTTTTTTAAGAGCAATTATTTTAGGGACTATCTCTGCGAGAATGATAAGAATAAGTGAAATTAATATAATAGAATAAATAACCGGTATATGTTTAAAATATTCATTTAGAATTATGGATCCTATGCTTGCCGTTATAACGTTTGCAGCCATATTTCCTATTAAAATTATTATAAGAAATATAGATGAGTTTCTTATTAAAAAAATTACCTTGTTTTTCCCCCTCATATTTAATTCGTCTATATCTGCCTGAGCAAGAGAAAATACGGACGATTCGGAAATGGAAAAAACAAATGAAATTATAAGAAATAAAATAAATAACAAAAATGAAAGAAGGATATACATAATTTATAAATGTTTAAAAGTAAAATCTTCAGGGAAGTAAGGGGCGCCGTCCTTTAAAAAATTTATGCATGCAGGCTTATCGGTTATATGTCCGATTTTTTTTATTTTAATCCCCGCGGTTTTGGACAGTTTTAGCAGTTCTTTTTCTTTGTATTCTTCCGTCGTCCATAAGAGCTCGTAATCTTCCCCGAATGAAACTACTTTGTCGATATAATCTTTAATATTTAAAATTGTGCAGATATATTTCAATTTTTCATTTACGGGGATTTCCTCAATTTGTATTTCGCATCCGCATCCATGGCAGGTAACGCTGAAAATATCTTTAACAAGTCCGTCGCTGATATCCGTTAACGAATTAGCGAGTTTTTTTTCCGATAATTTCTTGCCTAAATTTATCCTTGGTTCCGGAAGTTTATATTTATCTATGAAATTTTCTATAAGTTTTTTATCCGTAGATTTGAGGTTTGAATAGTTTTTAAATATAGAATTTTTATTGCCGTTAAGATAAAACGCCATCCATGAATTTCCAAGTTCTCCCGAAACATATACTTGATTGCCGGCTTTGGAATTAAATCTCTTAACGACGCTTTTGTCTTTGTAGTCGCCTATTATGGTTGCGGATATCGAAAATTCGGAAGATTTAGATATGTTTCCGCCTATAAGCGAAACCCTGTATTTTTTTGCGGTGTCTATAATCCCCTTTAGTGTTTGCCTGATATTGCTTTCGTTTACATATGCGGGTATAAAAAGAGACAAAATGAACAATCTTGGAATTCCGCCCATAGCGGCGATGTCGCTTAAATTTATCAGTAAAGATTTTTTCCCTATTTCATAAAAATTGTATAAATTAAAATTAAAGTGGACATTTTCGGTTATGCTGTCTGCACTCACGAGCATACAGTTTTTATCTTTGATAATAGCGCAGTCATCCCCGATTGATTTAATAACTAACGATTTATTGAACTTTTGAGTTTCAAGGCTTAATCGTTCTATCTCTTTTATTAAAGCGGTTTCATTTAGCTTTTCTTTTTTTATCACCCTTATTTTTATTATTTTATTTAATTTTGTTAGAACCGGCATCCATATCGGATATGCCTATTATTGCATGTTTTATGACCTCATCCATATGTCTAACCGGTATAAATTTTAGGTTTTTCTTAACTAACTGGGAAATATCTTCAAGGTCTTTTTTGTTTCTTTCCGGTATTAAAATGGTTTTTATTCCGGCTCTTAAAGCGGCCAAAGATTTTTCTTTTAATCCGCCGATGGGTAGGACATTGCCCCTTAATGTTATTTCGCCGGTCATGGCGATGTCTTTTCTAACCGGTTTTTTTAACACCGCCGAAATCAACGACGTTGCCATAGTGATTCCTGCCGATGGTCCGTCTTTCGGTATTGCTCCTTCAGGAATATGAATATGTATGTCGTTTTTTTCAAATGTACCGGTTTTAATTCCAAGTTCGTCGGCTTTCGAACGCGCATAGCTGACTGCGGCATGGGCGGATTCTTTCATAACGTCGCCGAGCTGACCGGTTAGCGATACCACCCCCTTGCCCTTAACGAGAAGCGTTTCTATGTATAAAACTTCTCCGCCGACCGGCGTCCATGCAAGACCTGTAGCTACGCCTATTTCATCTTTCTGTCTCTCTTCCTCTGGAAGAATTTTAATCGTGCCGAGATATTTATGTATGTTCTTGTCTGTTATAATATATTTCTTAATTTTGTTTTCGGCTATCAGCCTTGCTACTTTTCTGCATACCGTTCCGATTTCTCTTTCTAAATTTCTTAAGCCTGCTTCCCGAGTATAGCCGGAGATTATTGTTTTAACGGCACTTGGTTTAAATTCTATATAATCTTTCTTTAATCCATTTTCTTTAATCTGTCTTGGTATAAGATATTTTTCAGTTATTTTTTCTTTTTCTTCAAGAGTATATCCCGATAAATTTATAATTTCCATCCTGTCCCTTAAAGGAGAAGGTATAGTGTCGGTAACGTTAGCGGTTGCAACAAACATAACATTCGACAAATCAAACGGGACATTCAAGTAATGGTCAGAAAAAGAAAAATTTTGCTCCGGATCCAGAACTTCTAAAAGCGCTGAAGAAGGATCGCCTCTAAAATCCATTCCCACTTTATCTATTTCATCTATCATAAAAACTGGATTATTTGTTCCTCCCTGTTTTATTCCTTGAATAACTCTTCCCGGAAGAGCTCCGACATATGTTCTTCTGTGTCCCCTGATTTCGGCTTCGTCATGTACGCCGCCCAGAGAAATCCTGATGAATTTTCTATTCATAGCCTTTGCGATAGATTTGCCGAGAGAAGTTTTTCCGACGCCTGGAGGTCCGATAAAGCATAGTATCGGTCCTTTCATTTTTTTGTTTAGTTTTCGTACGCTTAAGTATTCAAGTATTCTCTCTTTGATTTTTTCCAGATCGTAGTGGTCTGCGTCCAAAATCTTTTTTGCGGTTTCTATATCAAGATTGTCTTTAGTCTTTTTTGACCACGGTACATCGGAAAGCCATTCTAAATAAGTTCTTATCGTAGATGCTTCCGCTGCATCCTGATGCATAGAGTCTAATCTCGATAGCTGCTTTTCTGCTTCTTTGAGTACTTCGGGAGGCATTTTCGCCGCCGTTATTTTTTCCCTCAATTCAGAGATTTCCTGAGATTTTTCATCAGTTTCGCCGAGTTCCTGCTTAATCTGTCTTAGCTGTTCCCTCAGAAAATAATCCCTCTGGGTTTTTGTCATTTCTTCTTTTGCCTGGGATTGAATTTTAGCCTGCATAGAAAGGATTTCTATTTCTCTTGCAAGTATATCGTTTACCCTTTTAAGTCTTTCAACCTGATCTGTTTCTTCAAGTATTTTTTGGGATTCGTCTATTTTTAGACCTAAGTTGGATGCAACTATATCCGCAAGTCTACCAGGATTAGTGATATTTTCCAGTATGATTAATATGTCCTGAGACGGAAGCCTGCCGAGAGATACATATTTTTCAAGCTGTTCTTTTACGTTTCTCATAAGAGCGTCAACCGCCGGAGTGATTTCCACGACGTTTTCGTCATTTATTTTGGACACTTTTACAAGATAGAACGGTTTTATTTGAACGAATGTTTCTATCTTAGCTTTTAATAAGCCCTGAACTAATATTTTGACTCTTCCGTCGGGAAGTTTCAGCATTTTCATAATCATTGCGACTACTCCGACGTCGTAAATATCGTTTTGCGAAGGTTCTTCGACGATTATGTCTTTTTGGGCAGATAACAGGATTAATCTGTCTTTAGACAGGGATTCATCGACTGCTTTAATCGAAGCCTCTCTTCCTACAAAAAGCGGAATAATCATAAAAGGAAAAAGAACAAGGTCCCTGATAGGCAGGAGGGGGATAACTTCCGGTATTTGAATTTCTTCCGGTAAATCTTGGTGTTCAATGTTTTCTCCTTTTCCTATAACAATTTCGTTAAGATTACTGCTTGGATTACCTGCGAAATCTTCTCTATTCATATTTATTCCCCTCTTATGCTGTATGCTGTAATGTTAATATTATACTATAATTATGGCTATAATTGCTCTATAAATTTTAATATATTTTAATTTATGTTTATGAGATAGGTATTAAAGTTTCGGAGTTTATAAAAATGTCTCCTATTTCAAAATTTATACTTAAAATTCCGTCGGATAAAACCGCTCTTATATTTTGTTTAGAAGGAGTAATAGGCAGTAAGACGAATCTTTCGAACCTGCCGAATCTTCTCTCTATGCAGAAAAAATTGACCGTTGATTTTATTTTCGGTTCCGATTTCCATCTTATAACAAGGATGTTGTTATGAACGATTATTGAGATATTGTCTTTGGAAATTCCCGGCAGTTCAATTTCGATAGTCAATTTGCTTTTATTTGTATATATGTCTATAGGAGCCGAGTTTGTTTTAAAAGAATAAGGCAGATCCTCCATAGGGAAAAACCCGAAATGATAATGAAAAAGTCTTTCCACTTCGTTTTTAAATTTTATCATTTTTTTACTTAAGTTTTCGTTATCGTCGAAGAATTTCATAATTTTAATTCCTGCACCATTCTGATTTTTTAATAAATTCGATTAAGCTGTCTCTTATTTCCTCATTTTTTAATCCATAAATTATCTGCGCTTTAAGCAAGTCTAATTTGTTGCCGCCGTCATACCTGTTTCCTTCGAATTCTAAGGCGTAAACGGGCTGAATCTGCAAAAGCGATTTTATTGCGTCGGTAAGCTGAATTTCTCCGCCCTTTCCCGGTTTTGTATCTTTAAGAAAGTTAAATATGTCGGGCATTAAAATATATCTTCCTATTATGGCAAGATTAGAAGGAGCGTCTTTAATATTCGGTTTTTCGACGAGGTCTTCGACGACGTATAATCCTTTTTCGATATCTTTCCCGCTTATTATTCCGTATTTTGAAATATCTTCGTCTTTTACTCTCTGGACGGCTAAAACGGAGTACCTGAAATTTTTGTATATATCTATCATCTGTTTCATAACCGGCGTGTCCGAATCTATAATGTCGTCGCTTAAAACAACGGCGAACGGCTCTTCACCCACCATGTTCTGAGCGCATAAAATAGCATGCCCCAAGCCCAGAGCTTCTTTTTGTCTCGTATATGTAAGACTTATGCGGTTTGATATTTCATCGACGGATTTAAGCAGATGGTGTTTTCCTTTTTCTTTGAGTAAAATTTCGTGTTCTATCGATCTGTCGAAGTAATCTTCGATAGCCGTTTTACCCCTGCCGGTAATAATAATTATATCCGTGATGTCGGCGCTTATGCATTCTTCTACTCCGTATTGTATAAGCGGCCTGTCCACCAATACAAGCATTTCTTTAGGGATTGATTTGGTAATAGGCAGAAGTCTTGTTCCGAGACCGGCGGCAGGAAAAACCGCCTTATTGACCTTCATGAAATAAATAGCCTCCGTATATTTTATTAACCAATATATCATAAAAAAAAAATTTATCAATATTATTTTGATAATGATTTTACTTTATGGTAGAATAAAACGACCGAGTTGAATTATAATAAAAATAACATAAAATAATGAAAATAATATGAAAATTAATAAAAGAAATATACAAATCGTTAAATCTTTAATTTTTATTTTAGTTATTGTTTTTATCTCTATTTTAATAGTAAAAATTCCTTATCTACTGAATAAAAAGGGTTATGCGGTTAAAAAATCAGGTAATGAGGTTTTGGCGCCCCCTTTTTCGGTTTCAAGCATTAACTATAAAGGAAAGATGTTATCTCTGAAAAATTATAGAGGGAAAATCGTTTTAGTAAATTTTTGGGCTACATGGTGCCCCCCCTGCAGGCACGAAATTCCAAGATTAGAAAAATTTTACAAACTGCACAAAAAAGACGGTTTTGTATTAATAGGTCTTTCGGTTAACAATCAGGGCAAAAAATATGTTTTGCATTTCGTAAAAACATTTAAAGGCGGCATTATAACTTATCCGGTCGGAATGGCAGATTATTCTATACAAAAATCATACGGATACATATACGAAATTCCGCAGTCTTTTTTAATAAACAGAAAAGGTTTTATAGTTAAACATATAACCGGTGAATTGCCAAGAGGATATTTAACTTACGAATTTAATAAGTTAAACGGAAGTAAAAACTAAAATATTTATACGGAGAGATGGCCGAGTCCGGTTGAAGGCGATTGACTCGAAATCAATTGTAGGCGTAAGCTTACCGGGGGTTCAAATCCCTCTCTCTCCGCCAGTTATTATATAAGCTTAGTTTTATCAAGATACATAGTTAAGGCAGGACAGAGAGGGGTTCGAACCCCCGAAGGGCGATAGCCCGCAAGGGGAAGTTCGTCGCATTTAGCGTCCTTAAGGACGCTCATCCCTCCCTCTCCGCCAGTCTTCTTTCGCCGTCGTTTCACATAACTATGAAATTTAACTACGACATAGATTATATTACGAAAATTACCAAACTAAGCAAAAAGTTTATTCTCGAATTACTTAAATATTTTGACGGTCTTCCTTTACAGGCAAAACTTGAGGCATTTTACATAAGCAAGATAATCGAAGAAGACGATGAATTTGCATTTCATCAGCACTATTTTAATAAAGATAAATCTGCAGAATACGAATTCTCTTTATTCATTCTCGGAGTTGAAAGAATATATTCCGTCGAACACAGGGATACCGAAAATAAAAAACTTTCCTCTTACAAGCTTAATCTAATTTCAAAAATTAAAGAGCTCAGGAAGCATGATGTTTGAAAAAAATAGCCGCATTAACGGAATTTACATATCTGCCGCTAAAAGAAATTCAGGCAAAACCACTGTTTCGATAGCGCTGTCCCGGTTGTTAAGGAATAAAGGGCTATCCGTCCAGCCGTTCAAGAAAGGCCCCGATTTTATCGACCCTATGTGGCTCAATATTGCGTCGGGCAGTAGAACCTATAACCTTGATTTTTATTTTATGTCTAAAAATAAAATACGAGAGCATTTTATAACTCATTCTTTAAATTCCGAGATCAGTATCGTCGAAGGAAATCATGGTTTACATGATTCTTTCGATATATATGGAAAATCGTCCAACGCCGAGATGGCAAAATTGCTTGGACTTCCTGTCATTCTGCTAATCGACGTCAGCGAATTAAACAGAGGTGTGGTTCCGCTGATTTTGGGATTTCAAGAATTCGATAAAGGCGTAAATATAAAAGGGATAATTCTCAACAAAGTCCACAGTAAAAGGCACGAAAAAAATTTGCTTAAGGCGGTTAAATATTACACCGATTTAAAAGTCGTAGGCAGTATCCCCAATAACCTTGAATTTTCTGTAAAGCAGAGGCATCTCGGTCTTTTATCAACCCTCTCCCCCGAAGAAGTCGAGAAACTTGTTGGGGGAATGTCGTCTAAAATTTCGGAATATGCAGATTTGGAAAGTATTATAAAAATTTCCAAAATAGCAAATAAATCATACCCGAATATCAAAACAAATATCAAAAATTCACGGGTTTTAGGGGTTCAGCGCAAGCCCAATGCCCGGCATCCCCTTAAAATAGGTCTTGCTTACGACAATGCGTTTAATTTTTATTATAACGAAAATTTAGAAGCTCTTGAAAATTTAGGATGTGAAATAATTAAATTTTCTCCTATGGGCGATCAATGTCTTCCGGAGGTCGATGCGCTATATATAGGCGGCGGCTTTCCAGAAATTTTTTCCGCAGACCTTCAAGCAAATATCGGCATAAGAAAGGAAATAAAGCAAAAAATAGAAGGAGGACTTCCTGTTTATGCGGAATGCGGAGGATTAATGTACCTTTGCAAAAGCATCTCTTATGAAAATAGTTTTAATGAAATGGTAGGCATAATAGATGCCGACGTCAGGCTTACAAAAAAACCGAAAGGGCACGGTTATACTAAACTGACCCCTTACTTTTACGAAAGAAGCAGAGAAGGATTATGGTTTAATAAAATTAAATTAATGAAAGGACATGAATTCCATCATTCTTTCTTAGAAATGTCTTTGGACAGTTTGAACAGATATAAGTTTATATTTAAGATGAAGAAAGGCTACGGAGTGGACGGCACATCCGACGGCATAGCATATAAAAATGTTTTAGCCGGATATACGCATATGTATTCCCCTTCGTCTCCAAGCTGGTTTAAAAACTGGGTCGCTTTCATAAAACAAGTAAAACAACAAGTAAAAGCAAAAGCTGTTTTACAATAAATCTCCGTAGGATTTTTTATTACAAAAATCATATT
>JAKASB010000028.1:10071-18840 GCA_021828255.1 bacterium
ATTTTATTTTTTATTAAGGAGGTATCTTTTAAATGAGCAAAAAACATCAAACGCCGCTTTTGGATGAGTTAAAAAAGGGCAAATGGCCCAGTTTTGTTACCGAAATTGAAAGAGCCGCGGAAAAAAGCGAGATGACCGATGATCTTTTAGGGCAGGTTGAACAGTCCTACAAGGAAAAGATGGGTCATTGGAAGCATGGGGGAATGGTGGGCGTTAAGGGCTACGGAGGCGGCATTGTCGGCAGGTTTTCGGATCTGCCGGAGAAATATCCTGGCGTAAAGGAATTTCATACGGTAAGGATTAACCAGCCGTCAGGCTTTTTTTATACATCCGATATTCTGAGAAAGATAGTGGATGTAGGAGACAAGCATGCCTCCAGCCTTTATAATTTTCATGGGTCAACCGGCGATATTCAGATACTCGGCGTAAAAACATCCGAACTTGAAACTATCTTTCAACAATTAGTGTCATTTGGATTTGACCTCGGAGGCAGCGGTTCTGCGTTAAGAACGCCTTCATGCTGCGTCGGCATGGCAAGATGTGAATTTGCCAATTATGATGCCATGAATATGTGTTACAATATTACCCAGGCTTTTCAGGACGAGATGCACAGGCCGATATTCAATTACAAGTTTAAGTTCAAATTTTCCGGTTGCGGCAACGATTGCACCGCATCTATTGCAAGGGCAGACCTGTCCGTTATAGGAACATGGAAGGACAATATAAGAATAGATCAGGACATGGTGAAGGAATATGCAAAAAAGATAAATCTGCATAAATATGTTACCGGTAAATGTCCTACGAAATGTATGAGTTACGACGAAACGGGTCTTAAGATTGACGATTCAAACTGTTCAAAATGCATGCATTGTATAAATGTAATGCCTAAAGCCCTGCGTCCCGGCGTTAAGGGAGGAGTGACTATCCTTCTCGGATCAAAAGCGCCTATGGTTTCCGGTCCCCGTCTTTCAATGGTTCTTGTCCCGTTTTACGATGTAGCCGAAGATGCCAAAAACGGATATCAATGGTTCAAGGATCTTATTGGAAAAATATGGGAATTCTGGGATGAATACGGCGTCAGCAGAGAGAGGGTAGGGGAATTGATTCAGAGAGTCGGTATAGGTAACTTTCTTGAGGCTATAGGACTTGAACCGCTTCCCGAAATGGTTTCCAGCCCAAGGGGAAACCCGTTTGTATTATATGAAGAATATGTGGAAGCGGATGGAGAGAAGAATTAGAATCCTCATTAAGGGATAAATAAGGATAATAAATAGGGATATTTATTAAAGATAAAATAATAAAATGATGATTTATCATTTTAAAAAACATAATAACATAATAATATATAAATACAATGTATAATGAATTATTTATATATATAGTTTGTATATATAATTACATTATCATATAAGGAGGTTTTTATGCCTGATGTTTCCGGAACAAAAAGAATTACCGATGTCGGTCCTCATGATTACCATGACTTCTTGCATCCGGTTATTAAAAACAATTACGGAAAGTGGAAATATCACGAAATTTTAAGTCCTGCCCATATGGTCCATGTTTCGGAGACCGGCGATAAGATTTACTCCGTCAGGGTCGGTTCTCCAAGGCTTGTCAGCGGATCTTTCATAAGGGATTTATGTGACCTTGCCGATAAATATAGCGGAGGGTATCTTAGATTCACGACAAGAAATAATGTTGAGTTTTTGCTTGACAAAGAAGAGAATATAGAGCCGCTTATGAATGATATTAAAAAATTAAATCTTCCTTTAGGCGGCATAGGAAATGTCGTTGCAAATATTGTTCATACGCAGGGGTGGATACACTGCCATACGGCGGCTTCGGATGCATCCGGCGTGACCAAAGCGCTTATGGACGACCTTTACGAATATTATACGGATGCCAAGCTGCCGGCAAAAGTGAGAATAGCTTTTGCATGCTGTCTCAATATGTGCGGGGCGGTTCACTGTTCGGATATTGCGGTGCTGGGCATACACAGAAGACCGCCAAAGTTGCTCCCGGACAAGATAATGAATCTCTGCGAAATTCCAAGCACCATAGCTTCGTGTCCCACCAATGCGATCAGGCCGGATACATATAACGGAAAGCCAAGCGTGAAGATTATCGAAGAGGCGTGCGTTTTCTGCGGCAACTGTTTTACGGTTTGTTCCGGCATGCCGCTCTCTGATCCTTTGAACGACGGCGTATCTATATGGGTGGGAGGCAAGGTATCCAATGCCAGGACTAAACCTTCATTCTCAAAGCTTGCCGTGCCGTATCTGGAAAATGATCCGCCGCGCTGGCCGAAGGTTGTAGAAGCTGTTAAAACAATACTCGATGCTTACAAAAACGGTGCAGAGAAAGGGGAAAGGGTCGGAGAATGGATTGAAAGAATAGGCTGGCCCAAATTCTTTAATATTACGGGATTTAAATTTACAAAATATCATATCGACGATTTCAGACTGGGTGAGGCAACAATGAATTACTCCGCCCAGGTAAGACAATAAATAGTATTTTTTATAGTTTTATAATACGGAGGCTTAAAATGACGGATGAAACTAAGGCCCAATTAGAAGAAGCCATTGTTAATCTCATTAAGGAGTTTACAAATAAAAAAAGGTTTAAACCCGGTGATATAGTTAAGGAAATGGAGATGAAATTTTCGGTAAACGGCGTTACAAAAGACGATGTTAAAGCCGCCATTAGAGATCTTACCGATTCCGGCCGTTTGATCTATGGTTATGCCGGAGGAAGTTTTCTCTCGCTGCCGGAGTAAAGCAAGTAAACAGGCAATAAGTAACAATAATGAAGTATAAAAGTATAAATAAATTAAAAGCTGTTAAACTAAAAACTATTAAATAAACTAAAGAATAGTGCAATAGGGGTAAAGGAAAAAATGACTGTTGAGATTAAAAAAATAAAAAGAGCAATCGGCGGCAGGCAGTTCGGGGCATCCAGCGTCATGGAGCAGTCCACCCTGCGCCCCAGCTATGTCGAAAAAAAGCCTCCCTGTATGGACGGTTGTCCTAACAGCGAAAAAATAAGGGAGTATTTGCAGTATGTTGCCCAGAGCGAAGCATACGGCAGGGAGATAGACGAGTCAATAAGAGAGGGGTTTTATATTCTTACCGATACAAATCCCCTTCCGGCGGTTACGGGGCGGGTCTGTCCCCATCCATGCGAGACATCATGCAACAGGGCGGCAAAAGACAAAGCCGTTGCAATAAATGCCGTTGAGATGTTTATTGGAGATTTCGGGATTGAAAATAAGCTGCCGTTGAAAAAACTTACGGATGAAAAAAGGAAGGAAAAGATCGCCGTTGTCGGCAGCGGACCGGCGGGGTTAAGCTGTGCTTATCAACTTGCAAGAAGGGGCTATAATGTTACCGTTTTTGAAAAGTTAGAAAAGGCGGGAGGCATGCTCCGTTACGGAATACCGTATTTTCGCCTTCCCGAAAATGTTCTCGATGCGGAAATTGACAGGATAAGGGACATTGGAGTTGAATTCGTATTTAATTCTCCCATTGGAAAAGACTTGACGCTTGAACGCCTCAAAAAAGAATTCGATGCAGTTTTTATCGGTATAGGGTCATATAACAATATATCGCTTAACATAAATGAATCAAACTTGTCAAATGTTTTCAGCGGGATTGAGTTTTTAAAGCGCGTTAACAGCGGCGATATGCCCGACCTTGGTCCGCATGTTATAATTATCGGGGGAGGAGATTCCGCAATGGACTGTGCAAGAACAGCCCTTAGACTGCCGACGACGGAAAAAGTAACGGTCGTTTACAGAAGGGGCAGGGAACAGATGCCGGCAAATCCTGAGGAAGTTATTACTGCTGCCTCCGAAGGGGTTAGTTTTGAATTTATGGCTGCCCCGGTCAATGTCAATATAAACGAAAAGGGCGACAGAGCCTTGTCCGTTGTTTTTCAGAAAACAAGGCTGGGCGAAAAGGACGCTTCGGGCAGGGCGCAGTTTATTATGGTGGAGGCAGATCCCCGGTTCACTATTGAATGTTCGGCGCTGATAGCTTCTCTTGGACAGAAGCCTGATTTTTCGGGTCTCGAAGATATAAGTAAAAATTTAAAAAAAGGGTGTCTGAATATCAACGATAAAGGTTTAATAAATGGAGAAGAAAGTGTTTTTGCCGGAGGGGACGCAATAGGGTTCTGGCTTGTAACCCAGGCGATTGGTTCCGGAAATTCCGCCGCCTTTTCGATACATGAAAAATTAAGCGGCGAACCTGCACCGGTAGATACAAGGCAGATCGTAAACCATAAGGATATGCACTTGGAATTTTATGAACCAATGGAGAGGCAAGAAAGGCGGACAAGGAAAATAACCGAAGTAAAAAACGACTTTCAGCCGGCTGTTTATGGATTATCTAAGGAAGAATTTATGCGGGAAGCCAAAAGATGTCTGAGTTGCGGCTTATGTTACGACTGCGGGAACTGTTTTATGTATTGCTCCAAGGGCTGTGTAAAAATGCTTCAAAAAGGACTACATTATGAATTTCATTTAGAAACATGCAACGGCTGCGCTAAATGCTTTGAAAGCTGTCCCTGCGGTTACATCATAATGAGTTAAAATGATGAGTTAAAATTAAGTTAAAAATTAAAGGGTTTTTTAATATTAATTACGTTAATTACGGAAGAGGAGGTTATAATTATTATGCCGTCTTTTGAATTTAGTGGTAAGACAATTGAAACAGACGATGAAGGCTATCTGCAGACTCTTGATAACTGGAATAAAGAGATAGCCGAATATCTTGCCAAAGAGGAGGGAATTACGCTTACGGAAAAGCATTGGGAATTAATCGATTGGGTAAGGGACTATTTTTTTAAGTTTCAGGTTGCTCCCGCAATTAAATCTCTCATAAAAGAAGTAGGAAAGCTTGAAAATTTACCTGATAAAAAGGAGGCGAATAAGTTCGTTTATGAACTTTTTCCGGAGGGCCCCGCTAAGCAGCTTGCCAAAATAGCAGGTCTTCCAAAGCCCACGGGTTGCGTTTAAGTTTAAGCATAGTATAGCAAAACTTACTTGCAGTCGGTCGGTCGGTTTATTTATTAATTATATAAGGGAGAAGAAATTTTATTCTTTTCCCTAAAAAATAAAATTTATTTATTCAGGGGGGAATAAGTATGACGCCTCTTAATTTAACAACTGCAATATTTTTATTCTTTACATATGCAGTCGGGGTAATATTTATTATAGGAGTGGTTCTAAGAATATATCAATATGCCGCGACCCCGCAACCCGTAAAAATTCCTCTTACGCCTGCTCCGTTAACTAAAGGCGGTGCGTTTGCCAGAATTCTGGGAGAGGTTTTTTTCTTTAAAAGTCTTTTTAAATCTAATAAGCCCACCTGGGTTTTTGGATATCTTTTCCATATTTCGTTTTTTATCTTGATATTTTTGCACTTTTTGAGGCATTTTATTTATTCTAATCCTCTGCCATGGTGGTATAGTATATTTGTTAATATCGGAATAATCTGCGGTATTGTTATGGTGCTTTCCCTTTTTCTTTTATTAATGAGAAGGGTCGTAGTAGAAAGAGTTAAATTTATATCTCTGTTTCAGGATTATTTAATATTAATTCTTTTAATGCTTATCGGTTTAGCAGGTCTGTCTTTAAATTATGTTCTGACGCCTGCCGCTTTGACGGTTGTCGATAACCAGCTTGACCCATATATGAACGGACTTTTAACGTTTCAGTTCACGAATATTCCGTCAAATCCGTTATTTTTAATACATTATACCCTTGTAATGCTGCTTATACTTTATATTCCATTCAGCAAAGTGATGCATTTCGTCGGCATATTCTTTTCGCCGACAAGGATTATGGCGGATAATCCGGAAGAAGAAAGATATTATAAACCTAACGCAAAAGATTTATCTATTTAAAATATAAAAATAAATTAGTTATATTTATATATAATGTATAACTAATGTATAGTCTGTGATTTGCAATTTTGATTCTATAAAGAATTAAACGGAGGTATAAACGGTATGGCTAAGTCAAAAGATAAATATAAAGTTCCAGTTTTAGACGGAAAAATTTCAATTCCTAGAATTGTACCGGGGGCTTTTGCTTATGAACACATGATTGAAGCCCAAAAAGACGATATGGAAGCCCTTGATTTTCCTGCTAAATTACAGGATGGATGGAAGGAAAAAGCTATCGGGGTTTTTAAGGAGATACTTGATCACAATAAAGCGGTTAGGGATTATATGGATATTTGCGTCAGATGCGGCGCCTGTACCGATAAATGCCAGTTCTTTCTTGGAACTGCGGACCCCAACAATATGCCTGTTCAAAGACAGGAACTCATGAGAAAAGTTTACAGGTATTATTTTACTCCTGCAGGGTTTTTTAAAAATCTTTCAAATTCTCAGGAATTAACCGAAGAAGTTTTAAAGGATTGGTACACATATTTCTGGCAGTGTTCCGAATGCAGACGATGTTCTCTTTATTGTCCCTACGGCATCGATACCGCGGAAATAACGATGGCAGCAAGGCAAATAATGGACTCAATCGGTATCGGACAGAAATATACGACGGAAATTATTCATAAAGTTTTTAAAATAGGAAATAATATCGGAATACCGCCTGCGGCATTAAGAAACACCCTTGACGACTTAGAAGAAGAAATAAATGAAGAAACCGGAAAAGACGTTAAAATACCTATGGACGTAGAAGGCGCCGAAGTTCTTTTAGTACCGCCTTCAGCGGATTTTTTTGCAATGCCCCATATGGAATCTCTTAAAGGATATGCAAAAGTTTTTCATAAGTCGGGTATAAGCTATACCGTTTCATCTTATGCTTCCGAAGCCGGAAATTTTGGAAAATTCATAGGAAGTTATAAAAATACTAAAGAGATAAATAAAAGAATATGGGATGAAGCAAAAAGGCTTAAAGTAAAAAGAGTAGTAATAGGCGAATGCGGTCACGCATGGAGAGCCGCCTATAATTATTCCAATACTATGAACGGTCCATTTAATTTCCTTGACAGCAGATACAAGCAGCCGGCCCATATTTGCGATTTTACCTTGGGTCTTGTAAAGGACGGCGTTATTAAACTTGACCCATCCGCAAACGACGATAAAGTAGTTACGTTTCACGATTCATGCAATGTAGCAAGAGGATCAAGGATGGGCGATGTCCCCGGCGGTCAGCTTACTATACCTAGAGAGCTTATTAAAGCCGCCGCTAACCATTTTGTAGAGCTAAGAGAAGGAACTACTAAGGAAAATACATATTGCTGCGGAGGCGGCGGAGGTCTCCTGACGGAAGAGGTTATGAACGTTAGAATAGCCGGAGCAATGCCAAGAATGCAAACCGTGAAAGAGGCGGTAGATAATCATAAAGTTAATTATTATGCCCTTATATGCGCAATCTGCAAAACACAGTTTACGAAAATTTTTCCATTATACGGATTTGATGCGGAAATGGTCGGAGGAATTCACCAGCTTGTAAGCAATGCGATTATAATGTAAAAATAAATAAAATACATAACTTAATAACAGGCTAATAACAGTCGGGGGGGGGAATGAATTAATGAAACTTGGCGTTCTTGTTAAAGAAGGACCGTATATGCATCAGGCTATAGAGACCGCATATAATTTTATAGTTGCGGCAATGGAGGCTGGACATGAGATAACGGGCATATTTTTCTATAACGACGGGGTCTATAACAGATGCAGTACTATGGAGCCGCCCAGAGATGAAAGAAATATCATGAAACTTCTTTCGGAGCTTGAACTCAAAGGCGTAAGATTAATCGTATGCGTTGCGGCAGGAAAGAGAAGGGGCATAATCAACCAGACGGTTTGTAAAGTGGAAGAAATATCAGGTTTGGGTCAACTTCTTGAGCTATGTATAGCATCGGACAGAATGATCACTTTTTAATCAAAATTTAATGAAAAAATATAAAATATATTAATATATTTATTAAAGGAGTAAATAGGAGAAAATAAAATGTCGGGACAGGAAAAAACTAAGGTTATGCTTGTTTGCAGAACCGCTCCTTACGGAACCATTTACGAGCAGGAAGCAATCGAGGCAATGATCATGTTCGGAGCATACGAGCAGGATATAAGCGTCAGCTTTATAGGAGACGGAGTCTTTTCGTTAAAAAAGGGGCAGGATACGGCTTTCCTCGGAAAGAAAAATTTTTCTATGACTTACCCTGTTTTAATAGACGACTTTGAGATTTCGCATATTTATGTCGAAAAAGAATCTCTCGAAGAAAGGGGATTAAGCGGCGACGATTTAATTGCCGAAGTTGAGATTGTAGGTAGAAATGTCTTAAAACAAAAAATGAACGAAATGAAAGCGATGCTGCCTTTTTAAATTAAAATATATTATAAAGGAGGGAAGTATAAGTGCTGCATATAATTAAAAAGTCGCCTTACGAATCTTCGGCTTTTAGCGATGCTATAAAATACATAGGTCAAAACGACGATGTAGTTCTTTTAACAGAAGACGGAGTATACGCCGTGAAAAAAGGCGGTAAGTTTGAAGATATATTAAAGAATTTAATGCAAAAAAATGCCGTTTATTGTCTTCTGGCAGATATTAAAGCCAGAGGGATACAAGAGGACGAAATAGTAGAAAACGTAAAAATCATCGATTATCAAGGATTTGTAGAGAAGGTCGTAGAGCATAATCCTATGACATGGGCGTAACTCTGGAATAATATTTTCGGAATTGCCGATAGAGATTTTATTTTCTGAATTCCCGCAAAAGCTGAAATCCGATATTTA
>JAKASB010000111.1 GCA_021828255.1 bacterium
CAAGAATTTTGGTGATAGCGGCAGTTAAAGTTGTTTTGCCGTGGTCAACGTGACCTATGGTTCCTATGTTGACATGAGGCTTAGATCTGTCGAATTTCTCTTTGGACATTTAGTTCTCCCTCCTAATAGTATCTATTTACCTTGTGATTTAGCTATAATTTCTTCGGATATAACCTTGGGCGCCTGCTCATATTTCAGAAATTCCATAGTGTAGTTTGCTCTGCCCTGAGTTTTGGATCTTAAATCTGTAGAGTAGCCGAACATTTGAGCCAGCGGAACCTCGGCATTTATAACCTGAATTCCTGCGCGGGCTTCTAAATTTAAAATCTTCCCTCTTCTTGAATTTAAATCTCCTATGACGTCGCCCATAAATTCTTCGGGAACTAAAACTTCTACTTTCATTACTGGCTCGAGAAGAGCGGGAGAGGCTTTTTTAGCTCCGTCTTTAAATGCCATAGAGGCAGCGATTTTAAATGCCATCTCTGACGAGTCCACCTCATGAAACGACCCGTCAAATACGGATACTTTGACGTCGACTACCGGATAACCGGCTAAAACTCCTGTCGTTAAAGCCTCGGTAACCCCTTTATTTATCGCGGGAATATATTCGGAAGGGACAACTCCGCCTTTAATTTTATTGACGAATTCATACCCTGCGCCTTTTCCTAACGGTTCTATCTCAAGCCATACATGCCCATATTGGCCTCTGCCGCCGGATTGGCGTATAAATTTGCCTTCGGATTCGACTTTTTTATTAATTGTTTCTTTATACGCAACCTGAGGTTTCCCGACATTTGCGTCAACTTTGAATTCGCGGGTCAATCTATCGACTATTATTTCAAGATGTAGTTCGCCCATTCCGGAAATTATCGTCTGTCCGGTTTCCAAATCGGTTTTAACTTTAAATGAAGGATCTTCTATGGTAAGTTTTTGTAACGATAAACCTAATTTTTCCTGATCGGCTTTGGTTTTTGGCTCTATTGCAACCGAAATAACAGGATCGGGAAACTCCATAGATTCAAGAACGATAATACTTGATTCGTCACAAAGAGTATCTCCTGTAGTCGTATTTCTTAACCCGACGGCAGCCGCTATATCGCCGGCGTGCACCTCTTTTATTTCTTCCTTTTTGTTCGCGTGCATCTTTAAGAGTCTTCCGATTCTTTCTTTAGAATCTTTAACGGAATTATAAACATAAGAGCCGGAAGCAAGTACACCGGAATAAACTCTTATGTAAGTAAGCTGACCGGTATAAGGATCCGAAGCAATTTTAAAAGCCAAAGCGGAAAACGGTTCATCGTCCGAAGCATGTCTGATTTCTTCTTTTTTGGTTTTAGAATTTATTCCGGTAACAGGGGGAACATCAAGCGGGGAGGGTAAATAATCTATTATTGCATCGAGTAACGGCTGGACTCCTTTATTTTTAAAAGCCGCACCGCAAAAAACGGGAACTACTTTAAATTCTAAGGCGGCTTGTCTTATAGCTTTTTTAGCTAATTCAATATCTACTTCTTCGCCTGCCAGATATTTTTCCATTAAGCTATCGTTAAAATCACATGCTCTTTCAATAAATTCATCATGATATTTTTTTGAATCCGCCTTATATTCTTCAGGGATATCAATAATATCGTATTCTGCGCCGAGAGTTTCATCTTTATATAAATAGGCTTTCATTTTAGCAATGTCGATTATACCTTTAAAATTTTCCTCTAATCCCATTGGAATCTGCATTACGACAGGAACGGCGTTAAGTCTCGTTCTTATCATACCTACGCATCTGAAATAATTTACACCCGTCCTGTCCATTTTGTTGACGAAACATATTCTCGGCACTTTATATTTATCGGCCTGCCTCCAAACAGTCTCTGATTGAGGTTCGACACCTGCAACACCGTCAAAAACCGCAACGGCGCCATCTAAAACCCTTAAAGATCTTTCGACTTCAATCGTAAAATCGACATGTCCAGGAGTATCTATTATATTTATTCTGTGATTTTTCCAGAAACAGGTCGTTGCCGCAGAAGTAATTGTTATTCCTCTTTCCTGCTCCTGCTCCATCCAATCCATAGTGGCAGTTCCTTCATGAACCTCGCCTAATTTATAATTAACCCCGGTATAATACAAAATTCTTTCCGTAGTGGTGGTTTTTCCGGCGTCGATGTGCGCCATTATGCCTATATTTCTGGTCTTATCTAAGGATATTCTATCCGCCATTTATAAACCCTTACCATTTAAAATGAGCAAAAGCCTTATTTGCTTCGGCCATTTTAAAAGTATCCTCCTTCTTTTTAATTGAACTGCCTCTATTGTTTGCCGCATCCAATATCTCAAGCGCTAAGTTTTCTTCCATGGACTTCTCATTTCTTAATCTCGCATAGCCGATAATCCATCTGATTGCCAGATATAATCTTCTGTCGGCTCTGACTTCGACCGGAACTTGATAATTCGATCCGCCTATTCTTCTCGCTTTAACCTCTAAGACAGGCTTTACATTTTCAATAGCCTGTTTAAAAATTTTAAATCCGTCGTCTTTGGCTTTTTCGGAAATGATATCAAGGGAACCGTAAAATATTTTTTCGCTTATACTTTTCTTTCCATCATACATAAGTTTATTTAAAAACTTTTGTACTACTTTATCGTTGAACTTAGGATCGCCTTCAATGACTCTTTTAACAGCTCTTTTTCTTCGGGACAATTTTCCGCTCCTTCCTTTTAATACGTTATTTTTCTATACTTTATTTTTTTGTTTTATTATTTATTTGGCCCTTTTAGTGCCATATTTTGACCTGCTTTGTTTTCTTCCGTTAACACCCACGCAATCAAGTGCGCCTCTGATTATGTGGTATCTGACGCCAGGCAAATCTTTTACCCTTCCGCCCCTTATTAATACAACCGAATGTTCCTGCAGATTGTGTCCTTCTCCAGGAATATAAGTAGTCACTTCCATACCGTTGGTTAATTTAACCCTTGCCACTTTTCTGAGAGCGGAATTCGGTTTTTTAGGAGTTGTCGTATAAACCCTGAGGCAAACTCCTCTTTTTTGAGGCGAACCTTTTAATGCCGGAGAAGATGTCTTTTTGGCAACTTTTTTCCTTGCATTTCTGATTAACTGATTTATTGTCGGCACATTTACTCCTCTTTATTTTTTAAAAAACTAATAATTTTATTTTATATTTTTATAATTAATTAGTGGAATTTAAAATTTTAATATTTAATTAATTTTTTGTCAACATATTTTTCGCACC
>JAKASB010000029.1:0-11268 GCA_021828255.1 bacterium
TGGTGGGCTGTGTCGGGATCGAACCGACGACCTACTGATTAAGAGTCAGTTGCTCTACCGATTGAGCTAACAGCCCGGATTAATTTCATTAAAAAATGCAGGGGAATTATTTATACCTGTCAATTATATACTATTTTTATTTTTTTTAGTCAATTTTTTAGAACAAATTTTTTAAGGGTTTTTAAGCAATATTTTTTATTAATGATATACTTATAATAGGAGAAATAAGGCAGGACATAACGATACCGTTTATCATTATATCTTATTACTAAGTTACTGAGGTCGGAGGCGGATAAAAGAATTATCCGAACAAATTATATGATATTTAAAAACAGGCGGGAAGCAGGAAGGTTATTGGGAGAGAAGTTATCTTCAGGCAAGTTTGGCGGTGGTAATACCGTAGTTATCGGGTTGTTGAGAGGCGGGATTCCGGTTGCTTACGAAATTGCGGCAGCTTTAAAAGCGCCGTTGGATGTGGCATTAGTAAGGAAGATAGGCGCTCCGAATCAGGAAGAACTGGCCATAGGGGCAATAGTTGACGGGCAAACCCCTAAGGTTTATCTGAATAAATCCCTGATATCCCATATTAATATACCGGCAGGGTATTTAGAACGAATAGAGGAGGTTAAACTAAAAGAGATAAGAGAAAGAGAAAAAATATACAGGAGCGAAGGGAAGAAAATGGACGTCCGCGGTAAAACCGCAATAATCGTAGACGACGGTATCGCTACAGGGGCATCTATCAGGGTAGTTGTAGATGCCATGAAAGAAGAAAAGCCGGCAAAGATAATCATTGCCGTTCCGGTTATCGCCGCCGACACTTTTAGAGAATTAAAAAAGACGGTCGATAAAGTGATAGTTTTAAGCGCTCCGGAAGAATTTTATGCGGTAGGAGAGTTCTATGAGGATTTCAGTCAGACTACCGACGACGAAGTTATAGACCTTTTAAAAAAATCCAGAAAAACCGGATAAATAAATTAATAAATGAAACTTAAATTAATTTTTTTTATAAAAGTTTAATTATTTAATTGCTTAATTGTGATTAAAATCAATTTAATTTAATTTTAAATTTGGTAAACTTTATATTAAATGGAAATGAGCATTAAGACATTAGGATTTATTAAATTTCACTAGAGGAGTTTATCATGGCAACATTTAACGAAAACGATGTTCTGGAAAAATTAAAAAACATCATAGACCCTGAACTTGAAATCAATATCGTAGATTTGGGGCTCATATATAAAATAAATTTGGACGAAAACGGAAGCGTCGGTTTGGATATGACTTTAACTGCGAAGGGTTGTCCTATAAGCAACGTTATCAAGTATGAAATCGAAGAAGTCTTAAAGAGTATTCCGGGTGTTAATGCCGTAACCGTAAATTTTGTCTGGGAGCCTGAATGGAACTATTCGATGATAAAGTCGGATGCGCTAAGAAGGCTTAAAACCCGTTAACTAGTAACACCGGCATACCGGCATATTCTTATCTTAATATACTTAATAAAATATATGAATATAAAATTAACATAAATAACATAAATTAACTTTTATTAATTATTAAATAAAAAATAAAAGGAAATCAAACATGAATGCAACCGACAGTTCAATTGAGATAGCTTTAAAACATATTAAAACCGCGCTTATTCTCTTGCCGGTTTTTTTTATTGTAATGTTTTTAGATTCAAAAAATTTTAACGTATATTTTTTTATGAACGTAAAAATAATCTCCTTAACCCATGTATTTACTCTCGGGTTTTTGCTCATGGTAATTATGGGGGCTTCCTATATGCTTTTGCCGGTGGCGCTTGGCGTGAAGATAGCCTATGAAAAGCTTTTTTTTCCTGTTTATTACGCATATTTAATATCTTTGTTAATATTCGTTATAGGAATGCATTATTTTATAGACCAGGTGATTGCCGCCGGCGGGCTGCTTTTGTTTATATCCGTTTTGATTTATAACGTCAATGTGCTTGTCAGTTTAAAAAAGGTAAAAAAATGGGATTATTCCGCCCTTGGGATTGCTTTCGCATATACATATCTTTTTATAGGATTGTCGGTAGGTTTATATTTAGCTCTGTCATTTTATTTTAAGATAGGACTAAATATTTACGATGTATTGCAAGACCATATTTATATAATGTTTATCGGTTTTGTCACCATGCTTTTTATCGCTATTTCATACAGGTTGCTCCCTATGTTTTATATGACAAAAACCCCCGGTAAATTTTACTGGAAAACTGATCTAATTGCCATTAACTTAGGCATTATAGCAATAATTGCCTCTTCATTTTTTGGAAACGAACCGGCTGTTTATATATATCTGAACGGTGTAGGGGGGTGGCTATTAGGATTAGGAATCCTTTTATATTGTTATATATTTTTAAATCTTATGCTAAAAAGGCTTAAAAAAAAGTTTGATATTACCACTTTTTATCTGTTTACAGGCATTATATTTTTAATACTGGCGACCATAACCGGCTTATTTCTAACAATCACCGCGCAAAAAGATTTGAATATGTTAGGGAGTATAAACGGCGTATATTATATATTCGGGTTTCTTGCGCTATTCGGCTTTGCAGGTATGGTAATTATAGGATTTTTACATAAGATATATCCTTTTTTAATAAGCCTTAAAGTATTTGAAAAAGCAAAAAAAGGGGCTTACGGAAAACTTTTTTCGGATTTAAAAACTAAATATTTTGAATACTTAATATTCGGACTTTTTCTTACGGGTTCGATTCTCTGGATATTTTATTTAATTCAAATTGCCGCCGCCATTCTTTTTATTGCATCTTTACTGTTTTTGTTTCATATATTTTCAATGGGCTGGTAAGGGATAGGGAAATAAAGCGGAGCGGGCAGATTAATAAAAAAGGGGGACAAAGAAGAAACAAAGGGGACAGATTAAAATCTGTCCCCTTTGTTTCTTAGGGCGGATTTCAAATCCGCCCTATTTACATTTAAGCTCTTATTTCCATATCTTTATAGTATAAAGGTCGTCACCCGTTTCTTCCGTTAAAAATTTATAGCCGGCATCTTTCAATCTCGGATACAAATGAATCGGTTTTCTTTCATGAATTATATGCAGGGCGTCGTCGTCCTTTAAACTTTCGAGCGTAGAGAAGATTTTAAGAAGAGGCTGAGGCGGTTCAAGTCCTCTTACATCTAATTCTATGATATTTTGTTTATGCGCCAGATTTTTTAAATCTTCGTCGCTAAATTGATTTTCACCCGCTTCTTCAGATACTTTGACGGGTTTTGCCGCCGAGTTTCTGAAAAATATTATTTCGAATCCTTCCGGCGCTTTATTAGTTATATGCTCGAATCCTTTGTTTTTTAAAACCGAATAGAGCGGGAAAGGTTCAAAGCTGTTTATTAAATCCAGCGCCTCACCGTCCTTTAATTTATTCACAGCTTCCATAATTTTTTTAAATGGATCTGCTCCATTCTTAATATCTTCTCTTACGTCGAGCTTGATTTTTTTTAAATTGTTTAAATTTTGCATGATTTTATCCTCTTTGTTTGATTTTACATATTTTATTTATTATATATTAATTAATGGTCTGCATTTTTTCCGCTATATCCCGTTTTTCATCCTGAGTAAGATGCATCTCCGCCATATTGAATAATATATTGTCCTCTTTGTCCTCATGTTCAGACAGAAGCTGACCCAAAGAACTTCCGGTGCCGATAAGCAGTTTATAATCCCTATCGGACGGATAACTGTTGATTTTTATCTTAAAGCCTGACGAAAGATCCCTGCAGTGATTATGCTCGATAATCATAACATTTATTGGACCGGTTTCTATACCGATATAATTTCCGAGAACCGGAAACAAAGCATCTTCTTCTCTTTTAAAGTGTGTTTCCAGATCTTTATTCATAAATTCCGATATTTCGTTTAGTTGATTTATTAAGTTATTTTTCACTTCATCAGACGAAGCGGAGGTTATTTTCTTTAAATATCCTTTGAGTTTACTTATGACGGCTCTGATTTCTTCGTGTTCGTTTCTTAAAGCCGCAAGAGGGTCAAGATTTGTATCCATAATAAAAGCTCCTTTTTGTTTAAATTTTAATTAAATTGTTAAGTTATCATTCTACGCTATTGTATTTCGGTTTATTTAATTTTATCATAAAATTATTTTATTTCAGTGATAAATATCACAAATATATAAAATATGTAAAATATATAAATAAAGAAGATAAATGAAGATAAATATTAAAATTATGCTATATTATGTTATAATAGTAGCAAAATATTATTAAATAAATAAAAAATTTATGAAGCTGGAACCTCCGCCGTTTTTTAAAATTTTTAAAAGATTAGATAAATTTATACTCTGCATTGCGGTTTCCACAAGCGTGGCTATCGCAGTTATATCCGCTTACCTCTTGTATAATTTTGAAGATAAAATAATAAATATCGAAACAACGACCGCAAGTTCCTATATTGCGAATCAAACCTTTAATGCGATGTATCAGATAATGAAGAGGGGATGGAATGAAAAACAGGTTAAAGGCTTTATCGGAGTGCTGAAGAAGTCTTCCAAAAATGAAAAAATGGTGGGAGTTTCTATATTCAGAGGGGAGGTTGTAAAAAAACAGTTTGGCCCGGTTCCTCAGCCGAAGGAAGACAATGCGGTGAAAAAGGCTTTTGAAACAAAAGAGGTGGTTCATAAAACCATAAAAGGCAAAAAGATTTACGCTTATCCTTTACTTACAGAACCTATGTGTCTGCGATGTCACACTATAGCGAAAGCCGGAGACGTAAACGGGGTCGTGGAGGTTTCTTTTAATACCACAAATTTGACGAATAAGTTCAAAAACTATTATTTCTTGATTTTATTCCTTATTTTTATTCTGCCGATTTCGGGAGGAGTTTTCGTAACTTTAATTTTAAGGCGGTCAATTAAGTACGGGATAGAAAGTATAAACAAAGAAGTAGAAAATATCAAAACGGCTAAAGATTTGAAATTATTGGATACAAGGTTAATAGACCTCAAGTTCGAAGAATTTAATCAGATCTATAAAGGGGTGAGTAGTCTTTCGACAAGACTTAAAGATATAGCCGTAGATAAAGACGTTCTTGAATTTGAAATAAAACTGCTGGAGCGGTTTATTATTACCTCGGAAGTAGTTAAAGACTGGAAGGAGCATGTTTTTAATCTCCTGATAGAAATGAATAATATCATTAAAGTATATAATGTTTTTTCGATATTTATTCAGGATGAAAATTTAATTGAAATAGAAGTGTTCTGGAAAGAAGAGCCGACCGAAAAAACTAAAAAAATATTCGATAAGCTTATTTACCAAAGCATATATCACAATGGGCTAAACAGTTTTTTTACAGAGGGAATAGGAAGCCACGAGATATTTCATAATGTAGCCGATAAAAATTCCAAGCTTCCAGAACTCTCCGAAAATGATTTATTGGTCCAAACAAAAAAGGTAATTCTGGATACCCTGCATATAGGAGTCATCGTAGGCATAGGGATTCAGGCGGAGGAGCAGATAGATACCGTAAGAGGGCTTGTAATAAGCTCTGTTTTAACCACGTTCCTAAACGTCATAGGTTCTGTAAAAGCCATATATAGATATACCAAAGAGCTTGAATATTACGTTACGAGGGACGGGCTTACGAGCCTCTATAACCAGCGGGTTTTTATGGAGTTTTTACATTACGAAGTTGAAAGGTCAAAAAGGAGTAATAATGCTTTTAGTTTAGTCTTTATCGACATCGACAATTTTAAATTGATTAACGATATGTATGGGCATAATTTTGGGGATAAGTTTCTTAAGGCGATAGCCGATATACTTGAAAAAGAAAAAAGGAGCGAGGATATTTTGGCCCGTTACGGCGGAGATGAATTCGTGATGATTTTTCCAGGAGCAAAAGAAGAGCAGGCATATATGATTTCTGATAAAATAAGGGAAAGCATAAAAAAGTTTTCACTCTTAGATTCCAATACCCGGAGATTAGTGGGAGCAACCGTTTCAATCGGCATAGCGGTCTATCCTTATTCGGCGGCAGATGAAAAAGACCTGTTTTTGCTTGCCGACAATATGATGTATAAAGCCAAAAAAATGGGAAGGGATATGGTTTACACCGCAAATGAAGAAGATGCTATTTCCGTATATAAAGAAGTTTCCGAAAAGAGTAAAATGGTTTTAAACGCTTTAGAGCAGGATATAATACTGCCTTATTTTCAGCCTATTATAAATTTGAACACCGGAAGGCTTATAGCGCATGAGCTTTTAATGCGGATAAGATTAGAAACTATCAAAGGTGAACTGCCGAATATTATTTCGGCTGGAGAGTTTATAGAAATAGCCGAGAATATAGGAGTTGCCTATAAGTTAGATTTAATACTGCTTGAGAAGGCTTTTCGAAAAATTAAGGAAGAAGGTTATAAGAGCGATATGTTTATAAATCTTTCCCCTAAATCCTTAATAGTCACGGATTACGTGAAAACGGTGAAGCGTTTATCTTTAAAATATAATATCGACACTTCCAAAATAGTTTTTGAACTAACCGAAAGAGAAACCGTAAGAAATATAACTCTTCTGGAAAAGTTTGTAGTTAATCTTAAATATGAGGGTTTCAGATTTGCGGTTGACGATTTCGGCTCAGGTTTCAGTTCTTTTTTATATATAAAGAGGCTCCCTATCGATCTTCTTAAAATAGACGGTGAGTTTATAAGGGGAATTTTTGAGGATAAAATGGACAGAGCAGTCGTGATGAGTTCTATTTCGATTGCTAAAGAGATGGGGATTAAGACAATCGCTGAATTTATCGAGTCCAAAGAAGTTTTAACCGAACTAAGAAAGCTAAACGTGGATTATGCACAGGGATTTTTCATAGGCATGCCTTCCGAAAATTTCTCTAAGTAAGATTTTTATATTTATATTTATGATAAATCGAGCAGTTCGGATGCTTCTTCTTTTGTAGGAATCCCGACATAAGAAAGTTTTCCGTCTATAACGGTTGAAGGAACGCTTCTGATATAAAGTTCAATAGACATATGCCTTCCCTCTGGTTCGGAAACGTCTAAAGACCTGTAATTAAAATCCTTTCGTTCTTCGTAAAGTCTTTTCCAAGCGTTATCGGCAGGAACACACTCCTCGCACCATTTAGAAACGAGAAGTATAACGTCGCGTTTTTTGTTATCCATATATTTTTATTTGCGCAATTATAAATTAATTTTGCACTGAAATATCTAAAAAGTTTTCTAAATCTGGATTTGGAAATTAACTTACTGACTCGAACATCTCATACATTGAATCTGTTCTTTTATTATTTTTTCCCTGTATTTTTCAACCGCTTCCTTTCCTGTTAGCAAACTTCCCAATTCGCTTAAATCTAATGCTTTGACTTTGCTCACCCAAGCATCTTTATATGGGGATACATTTAAAAGCAGCGGGTCTTTCAGGAGAGTTTCGTTAACTTCGACTATTTCTCCCGATACGGGAGAAGGAATGGGTCCAACCCATTTTCCGCTCTCGATTGTAGCGGTATTCCCTCTTTTTTGAACAACGCTGCCGACTTTTTTAAAAGTTACGTGTAAAATCTTTCCTGCCTGAGTCTGGGCAACATCGGTCATTCCGAGCATAATAATATTATTTTCAAGCAGTTTTGCCCATGTGTCTTTTTCTACGTCGTAATACAAATCTTCAGGAAGTTCGCACCCTTGCACTTCAGCCATTTTATATCTCCAATACCGTAAATATAAATAATAAATGGATCTCGATAATTTTTTTTATTCAATGTTATAAATTATAACATAATTTTTATGATAAAATTAAATAAATAAATTAAACCCAAATCCCGATTTAGAAACTATTTTAGATATTTCTTTTATACGTAAATTCTAAATCGGGATTTGGGAATTAAATAAACTATAATGATAATAGCATAAATACGGCATAACATAAATAGAGATAATAGCATAAACGGTAGAAAATAATAGCGCAGAAAATTATTTAACAAATTAGTATAATTTGAATATAATTATTGCAATCTAATAATAAAGGAGTTTTTATTATGAATGAGAGCCTTGACCCTGTTATGGTTTTAAGAAGTGAACATGAAACAGTAAGAACCGTTTTAAACAATCTTGAAGGATATTTAAAAAAAATAGGCTCTGTTTCATCGAATGGGCTGAGAAATAGTTTAATAAATCAGTTAAACGAGATAACTGCTTTTATGGATAAAGATCTGGAAACTCACTTTAAAAAAGAAGAGGATGCTTTGTTTCCGGTTCTCGGAAATTATATTGGAATAGAAACCGGCCCTATACATGTTATGCTAATTGAACACAAACGCAGCAGAGAGCTTTCGGCGGAGTTTAAAATAAAAATCGGTAATTACCGTTCTAATAACGATTATGAATCTATTATCGGCGTAGGAAGTTCTTTCCGTCAGCTTTTATCGGAACATATCGAGAAGGAAGAAAGCATATTGTTTAATATGGCGGATATGCAGTTATCTCAAGACGAAAAGCGCGGTATAATGGAAAAAATGCGGACTATTATCAAATAGTTAAAATAGTTAAGGATTGTGATTGATTTATTTATTTTAATATGTTAAAAGTTTAATTAACAGTTTATTAAATTAAATTAACATTTTACAAAATTGGAGGGAAAAGGTTATGAAGCGAATTAAGCTAAAACTTTTGTTATTGTTAGTTTCCGCATTCCTATCTACGTTTTTAATAGCCGGCAGCGCGTTTGCGGCTAGTTATGGGGTATTTACCAAGGTTGCGGTCAATGTTCCGGGAAGTATTTCATCCGTGTCGCAAAAAGTAGAATCAGCTTTGAACAGCCATAATTGGACGGTAATCGGCAAATTTAATACATCGCTTCCTGCGGGAGATTCTTATAATTCAACGGTCATTGTCGCAACTAACGGGGTTTACGACAAATATATGGCCGATAACGGAAATTATCCTCTTGGCGCTTTTGGGCTGCCTTTAAGGGTAGCCGTTTATACTACCCCAAATCAGGGCGTCGTCGTGAGCATGCTAAATCTGCCGGCATTAGCAAGAACTTTTTCGGGCAACTCTTATGTGAATTACGCAGCAGGAGTTAGTAACCATTTGAAAAATGCAATAAGAGACGCGGTAGGGGGAACGCCTTCAAACACTCAATATGGTCCTATGCGGAGCGGAAGGTTTCCGGGCGGTATCGGAGGAGGTTCATTTCCTGGGAGCGTAGATCAGATAAGTAACTATTCCGGAAGCGCCAATTCAAATCTTCGTGGCGTGGCGGGCTTACTTTTAAAAGGCATAGAGCATAATAACGGCGGATGGCATTTAGTTTACAAGATAGAAAAACCGTCTATAGGTTTTATAGAACTCGGTGTTACAAGAAGCTCTACCGAAAGACATTCGATAGAAATAGACAGCGGTGCAAGGGCGACCTCTACGGATAAGTTTCCCGGAATAGACCACAGCCCTGCTTATCCCATTGAAATACTTATATATAGAGACGGGAATTATACAGATGTTTCGATTTTGGGAGAAATGTGGAGAATGAAGTATTATTTTGCCGACGCGGGTATAATGGCTTTTATGACCCATATGGGAATGCCCGGTTCTATTCAGGGATCTATGAAACAGATGATTTTATACGGGTTGGCATATTAACCACCCTGCTCATATTTTTCTGTAATGCACAATTCCCCTCTTTTTTAAGAAATGGTAAGAGCGCTACAAAAGAAATGGGGGGAAAAAATAAAAAAATAAAGGTGTAGGAATAAAGGTGTCGGTGAGGAATAAAGGTGTCAGATACCTTTATCTAAAAGATAAAGGTATCTGACACCTTTATTTTTTTCACCTTTATTTTTATCTTTTTTCCCTTTATCTTTTTTTTATCTTTTCTTTATCTTACGCAATTATCCCCCGTTAAAAATTCGGTTAAAAATCTATTGACAAAAAATTAATTACAATATATTGTATATATATAAAAAATATTATCTATATATTGTAATATTGTATATTGAACATAATTAAATTTAGGAGGATGACATGAAAAAACAAGATACTGCACACACCGATCCGCTTGCCGAAAAATTTTCCGAAAATGCAATTACCGTTTTAAAGAAAAGATATTTAGCTAAAGATGAAAAAGGCGAAATTATTGAAACTATAACCGAACTGTTCAAAAGAGTGGCAAAAAACATATCCGAAGCAGATTTGAATTACGGCAAATCGGAAAAAGATATTAAAACTACGGCAAACGGCTTTTTCGACGAGATGTCATCCCTCCGCTTTCTTCCTAATTCCCCGACTTTAATGAATGCAGGCAGACCGCTCCAGCAGCTTTCGGCATGCTTTGTTCTTCCCATGGAAGACTCGATGGAATCTATATTTGAAACTATAAAAAATACTGCGCTCATTCACCAAAGCGGCGGCGGAACCGGTTTTTCCTTTTCGTCTCTAAGACCTAAAAACGATATGGTACATTCCACGAAGGGCGTATCGAGCGGACCGGTTTCGTTTATGCAGGTATTTAACAGCGCAACCGAAGCCATAAAACAGGGCGGAACGAGAAGAGGCGCTAATATGGGTATTTTAAGAATAGACCACCCCGACATAATCGATTTTATAACATCAAAAAAGGATACCTCGAAACTTAATAATTTTAATATTTCCGTTGCCATAACTGAAAATTTTATGGAACATGCCCTAAAAAACGAAGATTACCCCTTAATAAACCCGAGAAATAATGAAATAATAAAATATCTTAACGCCAAAGAAGTTTTTGACTTAATCGTAGGAACGGCATGGTCTAGCGGCGAACCCGGAATTATCTTTATAGATAGAATTAACAAACTTAACCCTATACCTAAAGCCGGAAACATCGAGGCCACTAATCCGTGCATAACAGGCGATTCTTATATATCTACCGAATTTGGACTTATAAAAATGAAAGAACTTTATAATGAATATCGTAAAGGCGGAATTAAAATTTTTACGGACGACAGGACATACGGCGGTGAGCAGGCAGTTAACGGAGAGCCTCTTTTTGATGCTCCCGACATGAGCGAAGAATCAAACGGCGTTTCTTTAAATCTAATCACCGCAGTTTATAATAACGGTGAAAAAGACGTCGCAAAACTAACCACAAAGTCGGGTTATAAAATAAAAGCTACTTACGATCATCAATTTTTGACCTTGGAAGGTTGGAAAAAACTTAAAGATATTACAACCGCCGATAATATTTTAATTCAATCCGGTGCCGGTAATTTTTCTAAAAATTCAAAACTGCC
>JAKASB010000029.1:11368-17049 GCA_021828255.1 bacterium
TGGCAAATTTTTTTTAGATTATTTTAAAAATTTAGGCGTAAAATCGGTAAAAGCAGCTGAAAAAGAGGTTCCTTACAGCATTTTCACGGCTACAAAAGATGCCGTTACCGGCTTTCTGCAAGGAATATTTTCCGCGGGCGGAACGTTAAGAAGTTGTAAAAATGCCAAAGACAGCGGGATTGTATTACCATCTAAAAGTTTAAGATTATTAAAAGGAATTCAAATATTATTAATCAACCTCGGAATAAAAAGCGTTATTATGAACAGGTCCATGGTTTCTGAAAATAAAAGACGTTATGATACCGACGGAATTTTATTTGAAATTGGAATTTATGGGGCTTCTAAATTAAAATTTTTTGAGCAAATAGGTTTTTTGCAGAAAGACAAACAGGAAAATTTAAGAAATAATTTAAAAAATATAGTTAAGAATCAATTTTTTTACAAAGAAAAATTTTACGATAAAGTGGAGCATATCGAATATGCAGGAAAAGAAACGGTTTATGATTTGACTGAACCTTCCACTTTTACCTTTATAGCAAATGGTTTTGTGGTTTTAGATTGCGGAGAGCAGCCGTTGGTTGCCTATGAATCCTGCAACTTAGGCTCTATTAATCTGGGAAAATTTGTAAAAGAAAATAAGACTGAAAAAGACAGGCTCAATCTTAAAGAGACGCTGAAAAAACTCGAAAAAAATCCTGACGATATAGTGTCTTATTATCTCGACTCTATCGACTTTGAAGCGCTTAAGAAAACTGTTCATACCGCAGTTCATTTTTTAGACAACGTAATAGACAAAAATCATTATCCTATCGAAAGAATAAAGCAGATGACGTTTTCCAACAGGAAAATAGGACTTGGCGTTATGGGGTATGCCGATACGCTTATAAAATTAGGGATACCTTATAACAGCGGACTTGCGCTTAAAATAGCGGAAAAAATAATGAGTTTTATCGATAAAGAATCAAAAATAAAATCTGAAGAGCTGGGGCTTGAGCGCGGCAGTTTTCCAAATTTCGAAGGCTCCGTATGGAAAGAGAAAGGATTTAAGGCTATGAGAAACGGCACTACCACTACTATCGCCCCTACCGGAACGATAAGCATAATAGGCGGCGCTTCGAGCGGCATAGAACCCTTATTTGCATTGGCATACGAAAGACACGTATTAGACAAACAGACTTTAATAGAGATAGACAAGAACCTTGAAGGCGTTTTAGATGCTATGGGGGTTTACTCGGTAAAATTAATAGATTTTATCGCAAAAAACGGCAGCCTCGGCAAATCTTACGCGGGAGATATCAAAAAATTATTGCCGGAAGAAGCCTATAAATATTTAAGCACAATATTTATAACTTCACATGACATTATTCCTAAATGGCACGTTATGACGCAGGCGGCTTTTCAAAAATTCACGGACAACGCCGTCAGTAAAACCGTTAATTTCCCAAATTCGGCAAAAAAAGAAGATATTAAAGAGGTTTATACGCTTGCGTATAATCTTAATTTAAAAGGCATAACCGTTTACAGGGACGGCTCTAGAGAACAGGTTTTAACGACCGGCTCTTCCGCCGGCAGCGGCGCGGAAAATAAATATACATGCCCCGTTTGCGGCTCGTTGGTATCAGAACCTATTGAAATGAAACAGGTAACCTATAATAATATCTTAGAAAATATAAAAAATGATAAACGCGGCAAAGAAACTAGCAAACAAAAACAAATAGAACCCAGGAAACGTCCGGATATGATACACGGTGTGACCATTAAAACTACAACGGGGTGCGGTCCTTTATATGTAACGGTAAATTACGACGAGAACGGAAATCCTTTTGAAATATTTAATTCTATCGGCAAATCCGGCGGATGTGCCCAGTCGCAAACGGAGTCTACCGGCAGAATGGTCAGTTTAGCTTTACGGTCAGGGATAGGAGCGGAAGAAATAATAAAGCAGCTGAAAGGAATAAGATGTAATATTCCTTACGGTTTTGGAGCCAACACGGTGTATTCATGCGCCGATGCGATAGGTAAGGCCCTCGAAAAAAGCCTTAGCGAAAACATTACTACGTCTAATAAAAATCAAAACCGCGATAAACTACAAAATCGCGAAAATGCAACGGAAAAATATGAAACTGCCCAGAACAATAACAATACCCGCTCAGTTATAGGAAGAGGCGCATGTCCCTCATGCGGCGGCTCGAATTTAAAACATGCGGAAGGCTGTACGGTTTGTCTTGATTGCGGATACTCAGATTGCGGGTGATGCGCTTAAAAAGTTGTAAATTCTTTTAAAAAAATTTATAATTATCGATATGAATATATTGTCGCATATTCTTACCACCAATATCGTAGTTAAGCTGGTATTGCTATTACTGCTCGTATTTTCTTTAGTATCGTGGGCTATTATATTTTATAAACTCCGTTATCTCGGCAAAGCAAGGAAAGAGGACAAAGAATTTCTTGATCTGTTTTGGGAATCAAAAAGGTTGGATTATGTTTATACCTCTGCCAAAAGTTTAGATTACAGCCCAATAGCGTTTATGTTTAATGTCACATATAAAGAACTGCTGAACATTAAAAAAAGATCTGCCGATAAAGAACAACATGGCAATAAAGAAAATGACGAAGAAAATCTGGCATATGTCGAAAGAGCTTTGAAAAAATCCCAGCTTTCTTCTATAGCGAAACTGGAAACTTCTCTTCCATTCCTTGCTACTGTTGGTTCTACTGCTCCTTTTATAGGTCTTTTCGGAACGGTATGGGGAATTATGACTTCGTTTGAAAGCATTCAGAGGGCAGGGACTGCCGGACTTGCGGTTGTAGCTCCCGGCATAGCCGATTCGCTTATTGCTACTGCGGCGGGTCTTTTTGCGGCAATACCGGCGGTTATAGCTTATAACTATTATTCAAACAAAGTAAGGGTAATAGTCAACGAAATGGTCGATTTTACTTATGAATTTATGACCATAATAGAAAGACAGATTTTATAGAAATTAAATTAATAGATTCAATTATTATATCATTTATAACATTGTTATATCATTATGTTTACGCCTTTTGACGATAAAGACGATAAAAAAAGCGGAGTTTCGAGTTACAGGCTTATGTCTGAAATAAATGTTACCCCTTTCGTAGATGTTATGCTGGTGCTTTTAGTTATTTTTATGGTAACCGCTCCTATATTAGTCCACGGCATAAAGGTACGTCTGCCTTCGGCGGCAGCTCGCGCTTTGAAAGCTCCGGAAAAAACTATAGTAGTGGCGGTTACATCGAACAGAGCCGTTTATATTAATAAGTTTAGGGTTGCTCTGCCGGTTTTGACCGAAAAACTTGCGGCAATATATAAGCATAGAAAGGATAAGCAGATATTCCTTAAAGCAAGCTCGTCCTTGTCCTACGGATACGTTATAAAAGTTATGGCGGCAATAAAAGACGCAGGAATTACAAAAATAGGAATGGTAACGGCAAATCCTAAGCTGACGGGCAGGACAGGCGGGTAATCTTCTGTATGTTTAACGAAAATAATAAAGGTATAGGCGTATATTTCATATATTCCGCTATTTTTCATATATTATTCATAGGATTGATAATATATCTTTCTATAAGATACAGACCGGAAATTCAATCCATAGGTTCAAAAGTCGTAGTAAGCGTCGTGAGCAGGGTTCCGGGACCTCTTGCTTCGGTCAAGTCTATACTTTATCCGCCTAAACCTAAAGTAGTGGAACATCCGGTAAGTAAACCGGTTCCGGTTAAAACGTCAAAACCGGTTTCCATACCTCTTATAAGCAAGCCTTCTTCTATGGTTTATCCAAAAAAGGTCAGGCAAAAACCGGTTCCAGTTAGAAGATATACGCCGCCGGTGCCGCCCCGTCCTTATGTTCCGACGTTAAATTCTAATGTTTATGCACATATTCACAATATTGTTAGTCTTAATAATGCATACAGCAAACTAAACGAGTCCTTAATTAGAGGAAACATCCACAGGTTTCAGGGTTATGTAAATAAGATAACTTCGATTATATACTCAAATTTCGACATACCGCTTAGTAAATATTTAAACTATAAATCTCATGTGGCTTTTCAAATATCCAAATCGGGGCGCATTTATGCAGTCAGATTAGTTAAATCTTCCGGAGACGGCTACTTTGATTCCCAATCCGTAGAAGCCGTTAAACTATCGAGTCCATTACCGCCACCCCCCGCCGATTTTATGCGGTTCATGAATTCCAACAATACCGGCGAAGGAGTGCTGATTAATTTTAATCCGAGGAAAATACTCAAAAGCAGACCTTGATATTTTTTATTAATTTAACTACATTTATAATTATAACGACTATGAAAAAAAGATTTATTACCCTGTTTTTATTTGTCAGTGTTTTAACCGGCGTTTTTGCTTTATCTCCAGTAAACTCGCATGCGAAGATTTATATAAATATTTACGCCGCGAGTATAAAAAAAATCAGGGTCGCCGTTCCGGATTTTAAAAATATTTCGGCATATGGACAACATAAAAAAATCGAAAGAAACGCGGCCCGCGTCATACGGCACGACCTTTCGGTTATAGGATATTTTCACATAGTAAACCCTCTTTCGTATCTTGAAAATCCTCAATATGCTCCTATCAGCCCAGAGAAGATAGATTATTCTAACTGGAGTGTTTTGAATGCTCAGTATTTGATAACAGGAGAGTATAGAACATCGAACGGCATTATAAATATGAAAGTAAATTTTATAAGCATATATACCAAACAACTCCTTTTCTCTGAAAAACTTAAAGGAATGGACACCCAGTACAGGTTTCTTGCAAATAAATTTGCCGACGATATATTAAAGTTTTTAACCGGCATCAAAGGACCGTTTACGACCAGGGTGTTTTTTGTCGGCGAAGAAGGCGGTTCAAAGAATATTTTAGCAATGGATTTCGGAGGGCACAGGGTTAAAAAAATTACAAATAACGACTCTATAAATATTTTTCCGTATCCTTCGTCGTACGGCAATAAAGTTGCTTATATTTCCTTTAAAGACGGAAATCCCGCCGTTTTTATAAAAAACTTAAAAACCGGCAGGACTAAAAAGCTTAATCTTCCAGGTCCTGCAGATTACGTCTCGTGGTCTCCTACCGGGGATAAATTAGCCGTGGCGCTTACCCCAGACCGCTACAATACCGAGTTATACTCAATTGACACTAACGGCAGAGACCTTAAACAGTTAACTTTTACGGACGGGATTAATACTTCGGCGTCTTTTTCTCCCAATGGAAACAGAATAGCATTCGTATCCAACCGGGACGGGAGCCCGCAGATTTTTATAATGAATTCGGACGGAAGCGATCAGCGCAGGGTTACTTATAACAGCAGCAGTTATAACTCCAGTCCGGCGTGGTCGCCGGACGGAAAAAAAATAGCCTTTACTTCTTTCGTGAACGGCGCTTTAGAGGTATCTATTATGAATGCCGACGGTTCGGATGAAAGACAGGTGACGAACACCCCTTACAGCGCTCAACACCCTGCATGGACGAGGGATTCTAGAATTATTACGTTTGATACGGAAATCGGCGGAAGGCAGGAATTATATATGATAGACGTTAACGAAAGCGGAATGATGAGATTTATGCCGCGAATATTTCCGGAAATGCAGAACTATTACGATACAGAGTGGACTTTAAAGCCTTCTTATTGAAAAATTGA
>JAKASB010000112.1 GCA_021828255.1 bacterium
AGATAAAATAAGACTCAGATGAGATGAGATTCGCAATTATGCTTTATTATATAACTTAATATTTATTAATTCAAGATTTTCTAAATCTAAAATTTAGACGCCGGCGGCCTTATTTTTTTTCATAACTTCTTCGTAAAGAGGTGACATTTCTCTCAATTTTTTTACTATCGGCGGAAGTTCTTTAGCAAAATATTCAGCATCTTCAAGTGTGTTATCTTCCCCGAGCGATATCAGCAGAGAACCCTGCGCAAGCGCCGGGTCAACCCCTATTGCGTTTAATATATGGGACGACTTTAATATTTTAGATGTGCAGGCGGAGCCGCTCGCGACCATAATTCCAATATTATTAAGCCACATAAGCATAGATTCTCCCTCAATGTATTTCACGACAAAGTTAAGGTTATTGGGGAGCCTTTTTTCCGGATGTCCGTTCAAATAAACTTCGTCTAGACCGCCGAGCGCTCCGTCTTTAATCGCTTTTTGAACAGGCAGAAGATGCGCCGTCCTGTCTTTTAATTCATTTTTGGCAAGCTCGCAGGCAACGCCGGCTCCAACTATAGCAGGAATGTTTTCAGTCCCCGCCCTTCTTCCAAATTCCTGAATTCCGCCGTCTATTAGGGGCATTATGCGTATGCCTTTTTTAAGATAAAAAAGCCCCACGCCTTTAGGTCCGTAAAACCTATGGGGGGCGGCGGAAAGCATATCGACGCCGAGTTCTTTGACGTCCGCTTCCATAAAGCCGCAGGAAGTATTAGCATCGGTGTGCATATATGCCGCGGAGTTTTCGTGGACTATTTTTGAAATTTCTTTAATATCTTGAATAGTGCCGATTTCGTTAGACGCCTGAGTAATACTGACAAGTATAGTATCTTTTCTTAAGGTGTTCTTAACATCTTGAGGATCAACCGATCCGTATTTATCGACAGAAACTTCGCTGAATTCAAAACCTAGTTTCGCCAAAGACTTAACGGAGTTTAAAACGCTGAAATGCTCTATTTTAGAAACGACGATATGCTTGCCTTTGTCCATTCTTGCAAAGGCTGTTCCTTTAATAGCTAAGTTATTGGATTCCGAACCGCTTCCTGTAAATATCACCTCCTGACTTGCCGCATTTAAAAGCTCAGCCGCCTGGAGTCTGGCTTTATTTAAGGCTTCTCTTGGTTCGTCACTCAAAGTATGAATACTTTGAGGGTTGCCGTATTCGGCGATAAAATAAGGTTCCATAGCGTCTTTTACTTCTTGCCTCATTTTTGTCGCCGCAAAATGGTCGAAATTAATTATCTTCAATTTTACCTCCCGATATCCAATATCGATATACAGATATATAAGTTATTGTTATTTATATCTAATATAATTATAAAACATAATTAAGTAAACCATACTTACTAAATCAGTCAAGTATTACTCTCTCCCCGCCACTAATACTAATATTTATGGATAATTTGCCGCCGGATACTATTCTATTTTATATACATACACATACATACATACATAAACCACCGCTATTTTGTATTGCGCGCCGGCAGAGCCTACTTTTTTACGTAAACTATGTATTCTGGCAGATTAATTTCATATGACAGAAATTCATGTCCGGTTTTTTTACAGTAACTTTTTAAATCTTCTATGATACCCTCGTCCGATGCCGTTACCTTTAATACGGAGCCGTTGGGGATTTTTTTAAATTCTCCGGCAACTTCCATTATGGGCATAGGACATAATAATCCAAAAGTATCGATTTCGTAATCGTAATTCATATTCTGGCCGTCCCGCACTTTCTGTCATTTAACTTTTTGTTTTTACCGTCTGACTTGCCGTCATTTAAACACAAGCGCCGCCTTAACGAACGTGACAAACGTCAAACCTTCAAATCACGCATGCTCCAACAAATCATGTTCGTCTTCATCGTGCTCCGGCGTTTCTACCATGCCTATAGGACCCTTGCCCGCTTTTCTCGCCCTGTAATCTTCAATGGCAAGATGAAGAGCATCTGCGGCAAGATTAGAGCAGTGCATCTTTATCGGAGGCAGTCCGTCCAAAGCCTCGGCAACCACCATGTTAGACACTCTTTCCGCTTCTTCGAGAGTCTTTCCTTTGACGAGTTCGGTTACCATAGAGCTTGTGGCTATAGCGGCACCGCAGCCGAATGTTTTAAACTTTACATCGTCTATTTTATCGTCTTTAACTTTGATATATATTTTCATTATATCCCCGCAGGTCGGGTTTCCAAGTTCTCCTACCCCGTCCGCGTTTTCTATTTCGCCCACGTTTCTCGGATGCTGAAAATGGTCCATTACTTTTTCCGAATATACCGGCATAATATTACCTCCTGATTTGCATTTTTAAATTTAATTTAATTATTTATAATCTTTCAATTTAACCTTAACTTTTAATATACTTTATACTTTTATTTAAATTAAAACATACTTTACTAAATTAGTCAAGTATTATTGAAAAATTTTTTTTAAGAGATTTTATATGAGTGGTTTATTTAAAAAGCCTGAGCCTGAGTTTTATTACTCTGAAGAAAGCCTCAAAAATAATGCCGTTCGACATTTTCGATTTTCCCATCGTTCTTTCGTAAAATATTATAGGATATTCTTTAAAACTGCATCCGGCTTCCTTTATCATCCTGAACTTCATTTCTATCTGAAAGGCATATCCTCTTGAATTTATGCCGCTAAGGTTTATCTTTTTAAGGCAGTTTACGTCGTACATATTGAAGCCGCCGGTTAAATCGGTTATTTTAATACCTGTAACAAATTTTGCGTAAATATTTGCAAAGTAGGAAATCAAAAGCCTCTTCATACTCCAGTTTATTATGCGTATTCCGCCGGAATAACGCGAGCCTACAATCATTCCGCATTTTTCTGTCTCCATAAGATTTATGAAACCGGCAATCTCCTCAGGATTATGGGAAAAATCGCAGTCCATAGTCACTACATAATCGTAGCCTTTTTCGACGGCAAAATTAAATG
>JAKASB010000113.1 GCA_021828255.1 bacterium
TACGGATATGAGCCGTATGCTCTAACCGGCTGAGCTACACCGCCTTCTTAAAATAACCTTATTAAAGCTGTTTGTTTAACGGCAGGGCTTTATTGTATCAGATTATGCTTTAAATTACAATAATACTTTTGTTACGATGACAGCTTATATATCGCGATATAACTTTTCGGTTTTGAAAACATGGAGCCGGAACTTTCGACTACCGCATTTGCCAGATAGGTTTTTTTATTAAATTTAAAAATGGAAAATCCTGCGCTGTATCCCACAACAGACCTTATTTTCCACACCGGATAAAAATTTACATTATTCCAGACTAAACTATAAACGGAGTTTTTGGTGTAATAATTTAAATGCTGCATAAAGGCTCCCTGCCGATAGTTCTTTATTACGACTATGCCGTCTTTTCCGTTGAAATGAAACTTGCTAACCTGGGCGGGAACATTGTAAATTAAACCACCGGTAACGCTTGAACTGCGAACCCCGCCTATGGACGGAACCTGAATCTGAAGGGGCGAGCCGCCATAAGTTTTTGCACCCGTATAGATAGTTTTTCCTTTTTCGTTTATAATCATTAAATTTCCGGAATTAGACAAAGCTAAAAGATATTTTTTTCCGTTCCCCATAAAATTGCCGTAAGCCGTGCCATAAAGGGTTATGCCTGAAAAAAACGGCAAATTACCTGCTTTTACTAAAGTATTATTATTTTCATTAAATCTGTAAATATAAGTATCGCCGCCAAATTGGCCGATCGGATAGGTACTTTGGCCTATAACCGAATCGTTAAAGTACCTGCCGGAAGGAACAACCGATATAGGATTTTGCCCCACTATCACCTTTTTATGGTTTTTAAGGCTCATTACTCTTAAAAAGAGATTATAATTTGGGGTGATTTTAATAAGTTTCCCGTCATTATAGGCAAGTAAATACGATATTACCATACCCAGCTTTGTTTTTGTAAGTACTATCGCCGTTCTATTTTTTGATATTTTATAAAATCCGATATATACGACATTTGACCGCAATGGTAGATTATATTGGGCAAGTTTTTTCAAACCGCCGTTTATTAAAAGGTTGTATAGTATAATACGGCTTCTTGTGGCAACGGCCACCTGCGCGCCCTTATTTAAAAATTTGCCTGCGCTAAATGCTTGAATTACATAATGTTTTATCGGAGTTCTTAAAAGTCCTTTGCTATTTTGATTAAATCTTTTTATGTACATATTGCCCGTAACGGGCGGGGCGGAAGAAACGGCAGGAGAAGGCGCTTGAAGTTCTTCCGGCTTTTTAACCTTTTCTTGAGATGTCAGCGATGCAATTTTTGTTTTAATGTTCTTAGATAATCCGCTTATATCATTTATTATAAATTTTGAGCCTAAAACCTGAATGGAATGCCTGTAAACCACCGCTTTTTCGGAAGGATTGAATACATTTGTCTCGATATCGAAGATATTCCCAATTTTAATTACCCTTCCAAAAACTAAATATTTTAAATCAAAATGTTCCGAAATTTTTAAAAGATTGCCGGTTGAAAAAGAGGTTATATGATTTTTCTTAATAAAATCATTTATATCGGAGTTTCTTGAGACAGAAATGCCGCTTGAGGATAAATTTGAAGCCAATATGACGGGAATACTGTCTTTTATATAAGAGTACCTTCCGTAATGCGTAGAAATTATTTTATAGGGTAGGATACCTATTTTAACAGAGGCATCTGCGCTTTTCGCAAGCAAAAGCATTGTTACAAAAATGGAAAAAATGAAAAATATTGCCATTCTAATTGAATTTTTTTGAAAAGCCGTATTCATAATAAGCCTCTTAATTTAATTAAATTAAATAATAGATATTCATTACCGCCGTAATAGTTTTATTTTTACATATTAAAAAGAATTTGTCAATTTTTTACATTTTTATTTTTTTATTAAACCGATATATAAATTTAACAAGTTGCGGCCGTAAAATGCGTACAAAACCGCGGCTAACGATAAAAATGGACCGAACGGTATTTTTTTATTACTATAAGAATTAAAAAATACGAAGGCAATAAAAAACCCTGCCAAAGCAAAAACAGAGCCGGCAAAAATTGCAAATACGGCTCCCGGAAGTCCAATGAACGAACCTATTCCCGCGATTAACTTTATATCGCCGCCCCCCAAACCTTCCTTTTTTTTGATAATTTCATAAAAAAAGGCTATGAAATAAAAAAATAATCCTGCCCCCAGAAAACCGTATAACGGAAACAAAAAGGATTTATGAAGCAATAGAATATTTAAAACAAATCCCAAAATAATCGTTAAAACATTCAAGATGTCCGGTATTATTTGATGGAATAAATCGATAAAGGCGACGGGAATCAGAAGAAATACAAAAATACTATACGCAATAAAATAATCAAGCTGCGCCCACAGATAATCCTTAAAGTAATCGATATTTAGTATGTTAATTTTATAAAAAAAATAAGCATTATAAAAATATTTTATAAATAACGAATAAAAAATTATGGCCGTTAATAATTCTACCACTGGGTAAACGGGGGAAATCTTATGACCGCACTTTCTGCATTTTCCAGACAAAATTATATAACTTAAAACAGGAATATTATCATAAAATTTAATTTTTGAACCGCAATCAGGACATTTTGAAGGCGGGTATATAATCGATAATTTAACTGGAAGCCGAAATATAACTACATTCAAAAAACTTCCTATCGATAACCCGATAAATAAGAGAAATATCGTGATTAAAAGAAAACTATTATGAGAAAATAAAAAATTTACGGGTTCGAAGCTATTAAAAACCATAAATTTGCGGTGTACATTAATATCGTTATTTACTATATACTTCCGGGTGGTCCGGGATTACCGCTCCGCCCTTAAGAGTTTTCCTTCTAAGCAAGAAATGGCAAATGTTACCTATATATAAATAAAAAAATACCCCGAATAACTTATAAGATTTTAAA
>JAKASB010000114.1 GCA_021828255.1 bacterium
TGGTGGCGGTGCAGGGACTTGAACCCCGGACATTACGGATATGAGCCGTATGCTCTAACCTGCTGAGCTACACCGCCGTTAAGAATATATTATTAATGAGCAATATTATAAATTGCTATGTAACTTTTGGGACTGGTAAACGGCGAACCAGAGTTTGCAACTATTCCGTCGGCAAGGTAAATATTTTTGCCAACTTTAAAAATAGAAAATCCTGCGCTGTAACCCGCCACAGGCTTTATTTCCCATACCGGATAGAACCCTATTTTATTCCAATAAAGGCTGAATACGGAACTTTTAACGTAATAATTAAGATTATGGAGAAAAGCCCCCTGTCTATAATTTTTTAAAGCGATAATTCCCGATTTGCCTTTATGGTTAAATCCCTCAAGCTGGGCGGGAACATTGTATATCAATCCGCCGGTATCACTAGAACTCTTCACCCCGTTAAAAGATGGAACCCTAATCTGAAGAGGAGAACCTCCGTAAGTTTTTGAACCGGTATAGATAGTTTTGCCGTTCTTATCGATTATCATCAAGTTGCCGGATTTTGACAACGCTATAAGATAATTTTTACCGTTCCCCTTGAAATTTCCGTAAAGGGTGCCGTAAAGGGTAATATCGTTATAAAAAGCAAGTTTCTGCACTTTTACCAATGAACTAGTATTTTTATCGAACCCGTATATATAAGTATTTCCGCCGAACTGACCTATCGGATAATAATTCTGCCCTGTAACATAATCGTTGAAATATCTGCCGGACGGAACAACCGAAATGGGTTTTTGACCGACTATAACTTTTCCTTTGCCGGGTATATGCATAACCCTCAAAAACAAGTTGTAGTTTTTGCTCAGTTTTATAAGATTTCCGTTTCTAAAAACCAAAAGGTATGATACAATCATTCCTAAGTTTGCCTTTGTTAAGACTATAGCATTATAACCGGCGGAAATCTTATAAAATCCCAAATATATAGCGTTAGACCTGACGGACAATTTATATTGCGCCAGTTTCTTAAGTCTTCCTTTAAGCGACAGGTTATACAAAATAACCCTGTGTCTTGTAGCTATAGCGATCTGAATTCCGCTCCGCAAAAATTTACCGGCACTTATTGCCTGAATTACATATTTTTTGGATGCTGTTTTTATTAAACCGCTGCTATTTTGAACAAACCGTTTTATAAAAATAGAACTTTTAATCTTTTTAGCCGCCGGTGCGGCATACATAACCGCAGACGCTTGAGTCGCAACACTCTTTGTATTAATTTCTTTTTTAAGTACGGCGGACACTTGGTTTATATCATCGATGATGAAATTTGTGCCGAGCGCCTGCATATGGTTTCTGTAAACGACCTCGTTCATGGCGGTGTTAAAAATGTTAGATTGGATAACGAATGTTTTTCCTATTTTAACGATTCTCCCGTAAATAAGATAATTTGCCTTAAAATGTTTAGATACCTCTAAAAGATCTTTCGAGGAAAAATTTATCCGCTTGCTTTTAACATATGAGGCAATATCTGAATTTCTAATAATACCTACATCTTTGGAAGCTAAATTAGAGCCTAAAATCAGTGGAATACTATTCCCTATGTATGAGTATCTCTCGTAATGGGTAGAAATAATTTTATAGGGCAAAATCCCGACGGTGATTTTAGCAAAAGCTTTTTTTTGAACAAGAAAAACCAAAGAGAGAAAAATCGCCGCAAAAATAAAAATTCTTTTAATATTCATTATTCTAAACACTGAAGCCCCCTTATTAATATTATAATTTATTATATTATTGTTGTTAAGTTTAATTTTAATTATTACATTATTAAATAAATTTGTCAAATTAACGGTAATACAAAAAATTCCAGTAAATTTTTATTAAAAAATCACCATAAAATATGTAAAATATCGAAGCAAGAGAAAGAAAAGGTCCGAATGGGATTTTAAAATCGAAGCCGATAGGACCTATTTTCTTCAATTTCTGGGATACGAAAAACAATATAAAGCCGGTTAACGCAAAAAAAGCACCGGCAAAAATAGTAAATATAACTCCTCTTAGTCCCAAAAAAGCGCCTATTCCGGCAATTAATTTAATATCTCCGCCGCCGAGTCCTTCCTTTTTTTTAATAATTTCATAGAAAAGGGCTATAAAATAAAAAAATAATCCGGCTATTAAAAAACCTGATAAGGGAAACAAAACCGGTTTATGGAGCAAAAAGATATTTAAAATAAATCCTGAAATTATTAATAAAATGTTTAAAACGTCGGGAATTATTTTATGAAATAAATCAATAATGGCGACGGGAATTATTATCAATATAAAAATGAGGCGGACAAATAAATAACTAAATTGTTTCCATAGATAATTTTTAAAATAACCTATATCTAATATATTAATTTTATAAAAAAAATACGCGTTATAAAAATATTTTAAAAATAATAAATAAATCAATAAAGCTGTTATTAGTTCTACGGCGGGATAAACGGGAGAAATTTTACCGCCGCATTTTCTGCATCTGCCCCGTAAAATTATGTAGCTTAATATAGGAATATTATCGTAAAACTTAATTTTCGAGCCGCATTCCGGACAGGATGACGGAGGATAAATAATCGAAGAATTTTTGGGGAGCCTGAATATAACGACATTTAAGAAACTTCCTACCGACAATCCGATAAGAAAAATAAAGACCGAGATTAAAACAAAACCGTTACCTAAAAACAAAAAATTTACCATAAATTCATGATCTATTTTAGTTATTAAAAAAAATACCCCGAAATAATGGTTTATTTTTTAAATTCATTATTCGGGGTAATTAAATCCGGTAACGACCTACTCTCTCATGCAGCTGCCCGCACAATACCATCGGCGCGATAGGTCTTAACTTCCGTGTTCGGAATGGGAACGGGTGTTTCCCC
>JAKASB010000115.1 GCA_021828255.1 bacterium
TAACTATCTTTGACTCCGGATATCTGCTTTTCTTTTTTGTTTCTGCCGCCTATTTCAAAAGTCCATTTTCCGTTAATTATAAAATCGCCGTTCTTTGGAATCGCTATTAATTCATAAAGCGGAAATTCAATATTGCCTTTGTTGGCCGAGTATGCATTTATAATCTGGTTTGCAAAGAAAGTTTCCCTGATAGCTCCTATTTCAGGCGATAATGACAGAGCGCCCATAATATTAGTATTTTCAAGGTATAACTTATCCGGTTTGGAAAAAGTTTCATAACCGCGCCCAGTTTTTTGAAGCAAAAGAAGAACCTTGGCATCTTTAAGTTTTTCAAGATAATCGTAAATTGTAGGGCGTGAAATATCGGCGCTTCTTGCAAGTTCCGTAATATCAGGCACGAAAGGGACGCTTTTTGCGATAAGATAAAGTAATTTTTTTAGCTTAGATATATGCCTCGGCGAGATAGAAGAGGCAAAAGGCATATCGACTTCAAGGATATGATTAAGGATTCCGGTAAGTTTTTGTCTGTAAAAATCTTTGCCTTCTAGAATAAAAGGATAATATCCATATTCTAAATATTCGCGAAATAAAGGAAGGATTTTTAAATCTTCGCCCGTGATTATCCGTATTATTTTGGATGAAATAGATATGTGGTCGTTCAATATTTCATCTATTTTATAAATTTCAAAAGAAAACTTTTGGGAAAGATTTAAGTATTCACGGAAAGAAAGTCCTCCTAAACTGTAAACTATAGCTCTTCTGCTTAAATCCCCCTTTTGTTTAGCAATTTGAAGAATCGACGAACCGGAAAAAATTAATTTAAGGTCGGGGAGGCCGTCGTATATCGCCTTGATTTGATTCGACCAGTTTCCGTATTTATGCACTTCGTCTATGCATAGCAGTTTGCCTCCGTATTTAGAGAAATGTTCGGCAAATTCATATAGGGGGTTAGCTTCAAAATAAGGGTGGTCGACGCTTATATATAAGGCTTTATCCGTACCTCTGTAACGGTCGTTTATAACCTGAAACATTAAAGTTGTTTTGCCGGTTCCTCTTGAACCGATAATGCCGATTGCTCTTTGCGTTAAAGCCGAATTTATGTTTTTGTATAGATGACGCTTGTATTCAGGCAATACTTTAAGCTGTTCTTGTTGCAGGGAAAAAAATAAATTGAATATATCGGTGTTTTTGTCCATGATGTTTTTATTTTACATCTTATTGTGGAATATGTAAAGTTAATTTTACGTTTTATGATATAAATACTTCAATAGAAATTTTAATCTCCCAAAGGTCATTTTAGAATATAATTAAAATAAACGATGAATTTATAAATATTATAAATTATAAGGCAAAATAATCCAGTTATGATACGACGAATTATATTTTTTTATTTCTGTATAATGTTTCAGATAGTCGCATATGTTTATCCGGCTTTTTCTAAAGAGAGCTATAAGATAAATCATAAAACTATGATGCTTCTTAAAAAAGCGGATAAAGAACGAAGGCATATAGAGTCCATAAAAGACAAACCGTATTCTTTTTATAAAGGAGAGACTCTTGTCTATAAAGTTACCTACATGAATATTATAGATGCCGGCAAGGCTATATTGTCGGCATCACCCGGCTATTACAAAAATAAAAAAATTATAGTTTTTATCGCCCAGGCATATAGCGCAAAATGGTTTAGTTTTATTTATAATGTGCATGATATAACGGAAAGTTTCTTTTCGCCCAAAAGATATTATCCCTATTTTTTAATAATGAAAAGGCACGAAGGTTTGCATAATGATTTTATGGAAGAAAGATTAAACGGTTCTTATGAACATTTGATTAAAACCGACCAATACAAAAGTGCATGGAAAAGGTTAAAAACCGGAAAATTTTTGAAAATGTTAAGTTCAAACGAAAAGTATAATAAACCGGCTTTGTATAAAGATAAAATTAATGCGCCATGGAAAGCGTTTCTTTCTTTTAACGATACACAGGATGCATTAAGCGCCTTATATTATCTCAGGCTTATTAATTTTAAAAAGGGCAAAAATTATTATATACCCGTATATGAAAATCGTAAAAGATATATAGTCCTTGTAAAAGCCGAAGGCTATTACGACATAGATACGCCGGCGGGAAAATTTAACACTATAAAAGTAAAGGCGTTTCTTAACTTTAACGGAGTCTTTTCCCACAAGGGAAGTTTGAAAATATATTTTTCTACGGGTCCGAACCATATCCCCGTATATCTTGTTACAAATGTTCGCATTGGCTTTATGACGGCAATATTAACCAAGAAAAAATATTAAAACCGTTCTTAATTGCCTGTTCTACAATAAAATAAAAAAGAGTCTGCCCTAACAAGAGTCTGCCCTAATCACTCTCAAATGGGCTGAACTTGCTATAATATATCAATCGGAAACAGGGGCAATTGCGATAGCAATCGATTCAAAAAAAGAAACTCTTTTATTAACCCAACAGCAAGTTGCTCAACTTTTTGGCATCAAGAAAGCTGCAATTTCTCCAATTTGCAGGTAGAAATTATTTGCTCCTATCCCTGCCCAGTTTTAATTGTAATTAAGATTTCTTACGACATTTGATAAATATACAAGTTTTTAGCGATTATCCCTGCAATTTCTTTATGTTTGTTTTCACCGGATTTTTTCGTAAATCTCGTCTGCTATATTTACCGCTCTTTCGGCATCTTCGTTAGACGGCTCCCCGTAAGGTAATAGTCCTGCCTCTGAAGGATACCTTCCTTCATAAATACTGTTAATGAATTCAATTTCTTCATCAGATATGAAGAATTTTATTTTTAGCTTTTTCCCTATTTCGATAAGATGGTCTATGTCGTGCGTTTTTTCCAAATCCCATCCGTTTTTTAAGAGAATAAACTTTAT
>JAKASB010000030.1:0-7281 GCA_021828255.1 bacterium
CTAAATCGGGATTTGGGATACAAATAGTTATTGAAAAAAATATATAAATATGCCATATTTATATATGGGATATATTAATTCATCTTTATTATTATTTTATATTATTATTTTATTTAAATTATTGCTTTATTAAAAAACATTTACCTAGAAAACTTAAGGGGGTTAATATAATTTGAATTCAAGACTGAAAAACCTTTTGCTCTGGATATTTATAATCTTTTTGATGATTTTTATTTTTACAATGTTTAATCATCATCCGCCGAAAATTAAAAAAATAATTTTTTCTTCTTTAATAAAGGAAGTAAAAGCAGGAAACGTTAAAAGCGTTACAGTAGAATCACACAATATAATAGGCGTGCTTAAGAACGGAAAGAAGTTTACCACATATGCCCCGACTTATCCCGGACTCGTTACCCTTCTCGAAAAACATAACGTAGAGATAGATGCGAAGCCTAAACCCGCTTCCCCATGGTATTTGAGCTTTTTAATCGACTGGCTTCCTATGATAATAATACTTTTTGCGTTCTGGTATTTTTTCTGGAGGCAGATGCAGGGCGGAGCCGGCAAGGCGATGTCCTTCGGAAAATCGAAGGCAAAACTTTTAAACGACGGCACTAATAAAGTAACATTTAAAGACGTGGCAGGCATAGAAGAATCTAAGCAGGAATTGGAAGAAATAGTCGATTTTTTAAAAGACCCGAAAAAGTTTACCAAACTTGGGGGCAGAATTCCCCACGGTGTTTTACTCGTCGGTCCTCCCGGAACAGGTAAAACGCTTCTTGCAAAAGCAATAGCAGGAGAAGCCGGTGTTCCTTTTTTCAGCATAAGCGGATCTGATTTTGTCGAAATGTTCGTGGGAGTCGGCGCTTCAAGGGTAAGAGACCTTTTTGCGCAGGGTAAGAAAAGCGCTCCGTGTATTATATTTATCGACGAAATAGATGCCGTCGGAAGACACAGAGGCGCAGGTTTGGGAGGCGGACACGACGAAAGAGAACAGACGTTAAATCAGCTTCTCGTGGAAATGGACGGTTTTGAGCCTAACGAAGGAGTAATTTTAATTGCGGCTACAAACAGACCCGACGTTTTAGACCCGGCTCTTTTAAGACCTGGCAGATTCGACAGGCAGGTTGTCGTTCCTAAACCCGACATAAAAGGAAGGGAAGAAATATTAAAAGTTCATATTAAAGACGTACCTTTGGATAAAGACGTGGATTTAAAAGTTATAGCAAGAGGAACTCCCGGATTTTCCGGCGCAGACCTTGCAAATATGGTCAACGAAGCGGCCCTTTTAGCTGCCAGAAAAAACGAAACCGCAGTTAAAATGACCGACCTTGAAGAAGCTAAGGATAAAGTCATGATGGGGACGGAAAGAAGAAGTATGGTAATTACCGAAAAAGAAAAGAAAATTACCGCTTATCATGAATCAGGTCATACCATTGTCGCAAAACTGCTTCCCGGAACCGACCCTATCCACAAAGTTACTATAATCCCCAGAGGCATGGCAATGGGGCTTACCCAGCAGCTTCCCATAGATGAAAAACACAACTACGATAAAGAATATTTGCTCAATGAGATAGCTATTTTACTGGGCGGTAGAACGGCGGAGGAAATTATCTTCAATCAGGCGACCACCGGAGCTTCAAATGATATAGAAAGAGCTACCGAGATAGCAAGAAAGATGATATGCGAATGGGGTATGAGCGAAAAACTTGGACCTATTACTTTCGGAAAAAAAGAAGAGCAGATATTTCTCGGCAGAGAGTTTGCTCAACATAAGGACTATTCAGAAGCTACCGCAGTTGCTATAGACGATGAAGTTAAGGAAATAGTAACTAAAAATCATGAAAAAGCTAAGGAGATTTTAACTGCGAACATAGGCATACTTAACGACCTTGCCTTGAAACTTATAGAAAAAGAGTCTTTAAACGGAAAAGATATCGACGAAATTATTATTGCCCATAAGCCGGATTACAAAACTAACGAAGTTGAAGGCGAAAAAGATAATTTAGGCGATAAAGGCGGTGAAACCGACGAAGGAATAGATATCGAAGATTAATTAAACTTAATACTTAGTACCGCATATGAAAGCATATCTCGTAGATATTTTCGACAGCCATATCGCTTTTAACGCGTTATCGAGCATAGGAGTGTCCGGCACAGGCAAAATTATTATGGGGGATAAGCTTAAATATATAATTATTAAGCTGAAAAACATAAATTCAACTGCGCTGAACATACTTAAGCAGGAAGCTCTCAGCATAGGGGCGGAACTTGCCAATCATAAAGACGTCATAACGGGAAAGATTGCGGTATCGGATTCTATTTTATTCGGAACGCCGGTACAGTTAAGAATTATCGTAAAAAAAATAAAACCACAGCAATTCGGTTTAAGCGAATTATCCGTCGATCTTGAAAATATACTTTCGGAATGCGATAAATCTTTTAAGAAATCCAATCCCGTAACAATAAAAACCAAAAAAAATAACATAGTTTTTAACGGAAAAACTTACATAATGGGTATTCTTAATGCTACCCCCGATTCATTTTCGGACGGGGGTAAATATTTGGATTATTCTTCCGCCGTTAAAAGAGGGATGGAAATTGAAAAAGAGGGGGCGGATATTATAGACATAGGGGGTGAATCCACAAGACCTTCTTCCTCCGAAGTAGATTCTCAAACAGAAATAGACAGAGTTTGTCCTGTAATCGAAAAATTGTCGAAAACAACGGCTGTTCCTATATCGATAGATACGAGAAAACCTGTTGTTGCAAAAGAAGCTTTAAATGCCGGAGCCTCTATTGTAAACGACGTATCCGGTCTTTCTTACGATACTGAAGAAATGACTAAAGTCCTTACAGATACCGGAGTTCCATATATTATGATGCATTCCAGGGAGAAATCTCCAGAAAATATGCAAAAAAATTTAGAGCCGTACGACGATATTTTTTATGAAATATTGTCTTATTTTAAAAGTAAAATAAAATATCTCGAAACTAAAGGATACGATACTGATAATATTATACTTGATCCGGGATTCGGTTTTGCAAAATCTATAGACGACAATTATAATTTATTGGCTGGAATTATATCGTTTAAATCACTTGGGATGCCTCTTCTGACAGGCGTTTCAAGAAAATCGTTTATCAAACATATTGTCGGAAACCATAAAAGCAAAATCTTAAGCGGAAATATTGCGCTTGTATCTTATTTAAAACTTAAAGGTGTCGATATAGTAAGAGTCCACGACGTAAAGCAAACCTCGTCGGCATTATCTTTATTGGAAAGGGTAACGGCATAAAATATGTTTTCTCTTTTACAGAATTTCGGATGGCGCGATATAATAGACATTATTATAGTCGCCTTTATAATATACAGAGTGATAATACTTATTAAAGGAACGGGGGCGCTTCAGGTATTAATCGGGCTGATAATAGTTTTTGCCATATTTTTATTTGCCGTAATACTTAAACTTTATGCAACGGAATATATTTTCGGCAATTTTTTAAGTTCCATTATAATCGTAATAATAGTTCTTTTCAGAAACGAAATTAGAAGAGCCCTCATCGAAGTCGGGAAAAATCCTTTTGCCGTCGCTCAAAACAAATTAGAAAGGGTAAATTTAGTTGAAGAAACTTCAAAGGCGGCTTTTGAACTTGCTTCAAAAAAAATAGGCGCGATTATAGTTTTTGAAAGGAACGTGTTTCTCGGAGACTATTTAAAAATCGGGGTTAAATTAGATTCTATAGTCTCTAAAGAACTTCTTTTAAGCATATTTACTCAGCCTTCGCCTCTTCACGACGGCGCCGTTATTATTCAAAAAGGCAGGATCGCCGCCGCTTCTTGTTATTTGCCGCTTTCCACGGAGGACAATATAAGCAAAAAATTAGGAACAAGACACAGAGCGGCAATAGGACTTTCCGAACTTACGGATGCTTTTTCGGTGGTTATTTCCGAAGAAAGCGGTAAAGTTTCAATTATCCGCCCCAAAAAAATATCAATGGTAGAAAATATGGAAGATTTAAGAAATCAGCTTTTAAAAAATTTAAAATATCAATACGACCATGGACATAATCTAATAAAATCGATTTATGAACTTTTGTTCGGAAAATATAGTGAAAAATAAAAATGGGTAAATATTTAGAAAACCTGATTAAAAAAAATTTCTGGCTGAAACTTTTCTCTTTAATTTTTGCCGTTATTATATGGGCGTATGTCGTCGGCGGAACAAAACGGAATGTGGTTTATACGGCAGGATTAGCCATAGAACATCTTCCTAAGGGGTATGCCGTCAGCAGCACCCTTCCGTTAAAAATTCATTTAAAACTGCGCGGATCTAGAGTAGCTTTGATGAAACTTAATAAAAAAATTATTTTTAAAATAAACGGATATTCTCTTTTAGCAAAAAAAAATACGATAATTTTAAACAGCGCCTATTTAAATCTTCCTAACGGAGTTAAAATTATCAGAATTAGTCCGCGCATTATTCCTATCGTAATAAGCAGAATTATAACGAGATATATAAAAGTTTTTCCGGTAACGGCTGGCGCTCTTCCTAAGGGATACGCCTTAAAGAGTTTAGAGGTCTTTCCACAATATGTCCGCATAAAAGGACCAAAAGACATCGTCGATCATCTTTCGGTTATAACGACAATGAAAATAAATTTAAATAATATAGATAAAAATAAATTGTTAACCGTTTCCTTAAGAAAACCCACAAAATTGGTAAAAATTTTGTATAATAAAAAGGTAAACATTAACATAATCGTTGTAAAATTAAAAATATAACTTTACAAAAATCTAAGGAGATAATTTGAACGTTAGAAAATTATTCGGCACGGACGGAATGCGAGGACAGGCAAACAGATATCCTTTGACATCGGAAGTTGCTTTAAAACTCGGCATGGCATTAGTCAAGGTCTTAAAATCCAAGGATAAAATGTTAAAAATAGTAATAGGAAAAGATACCAGAATTTCCGGCTATATGCTGGAAACGGCTCTTTCGTCCGGTATATGCGCTATGGGTTCGGACGTTTATTTAGTCGGACCGATGCCTACTCCCGGGGTTGCTTTTATAACTTCAAGTATGAGGGCGGATGCCGGGGTTGTAATTTCCGCTTCGCATAACCCCTTTTACGATAACGGAATTAAGTTTTTCGACAGGAACGGGTTTAAATTAGATGACAAAGTAGAAAAAAAAATCGAAGATTTATTCTTTAATTTTGATTTTGGTAATATAGGTCCGACGGGAATTAATATAGGCAAGGCTCATAGAATAGACGATGCGACGGGAAGATATGTCATTTTTACCAAACTTTCCTTTCCTAAAAACTTGACGTTGAACGGACTAAAAATTGTTTTAGACTGTGCCAACGGCGCAAGCTATAAAGCTGCTCCTGAAGTTTTTTCGGAGCTTGGAGCCGAAGTAATTTTGGAAGGTGCAAATCCAGACGGAATAAACATTAACGACGGATGCGGCTCTATGCATCCGGAAAATTTAAGTTCCTCTGTTAAAAAAAACGGCGCCGATGTCGGATTGGCTCTAGACGGGGATGGCGACAGGGTAATTTTTTGCGACGAAAATGGAAAGACGCTTCTAGGCGACGAATTCCTTGCAATCTGCGCTCTCCATATGAAAACAGAGGGGTATTTAAAAAATAACGGCGTGGTTACTACCCCTATGTCGAATGTTGCTTTAGAACTGCTATTTAAAAAACATGGAATAAAAACTGTTTATGCCGATGTAGGCGACAGATATATTATGGAAAAAATGCTTAAAGACGGATACAATCTCGGAGGGGAACAGTCGGGGCATATAATATTTTTAGACGATATTAACACCGGCGACGGCATAATATCCGCCTTAAAACTTCTTGCCGTAATGATGAAAACCGGCATGCCGCTTTCGGAGTTGAGAAAAATAATAAATCCTTATCCGCAGGCACTCTTTAACGTTGATGTTCCGTATAGAAAAAACATAGACGAACTACCGGAGATCGCAAAAAAAATCGCATATTTCGGTGAAGTTTTAAAAGACAGAGGGAGGATTTTCGTAAGATACTCTGGAACGCAGAATTATCTCAGGGTTCTCGTCGAAGGCGAAAATTGCGACGAGATTAACGGCATAGGCAGTGATATTAAAGAAGAAATAGAAAAATATTTTAATAAGAATAATACTATATGATTATGATTATGCGATAGAAAGAAACTATTTAAATTAAATTAAGGTAAGGTAAGGTAAAATTAAACATGGAATTAGGCGTAAATATCGACCATATCGCAACTTTAAGGAATGCAAGGGGGGAAGATTTTCCTTCTCCGGTTTATGCGGCTTTTATTGTTTTAGAAACTGGGGCATCTAACGTAACGTGTCATTTAAGGGAAGACAGGAGACACATCAGGGATAACGACGTTAGGATTATATCAGAGTTGACTAAAAGGTTAAATTTAGAAATGTCTGCGGACGAGGAAATAGTAAAAATAGCCTTGGATATAATGCCGAGAAGCGTTACTATCGTTCCCGAAAAAAGAAAAGAACTGACTACCGAGGGCGGACTCGACGTAGCCGCGGATATAAAAAGGTATAAGGGCATCACGGATGAATTTAAGTTTAAATCCGCGGATAGCATAATATCCGCTTTTATAGAAGCTGATTTAAAACAGGTGGAGGCGGCGGGCGAAGCAGGGTTTAATTTTATAGAAATACATACGGGTAGATATGCGGGAGAAACAACTGAGGCGGGCAGGGCAAAAGAGCTGGCAAGAATTAAGGGAGCGGTTGAATATGCGTTAAAAATAGGACTTAACGTTAATGCGGGACATGGCTTGAATTATAAAAATATTTACGATATTGCATTAATAGAAGGATTTGTAGAATTCAATATCGGTTTTTCTATCATATCGAAAGCGGTATTTAACGGGCTGGAAACAGCTGTTAAAGAAATGCTCGGTATTATAAAAACGGCGGAATTTGCAAAATTCCAACAAACGAAGAAATAAAATGGATATATATAAGAAATAAGAACAAGATGATAAAGGGAATAGGCATAGATCTGGTCGATATAAATAAAATAAAAAAAATACTTGAACTGCGGCGGGAAAAGTTTTACTCGAGAGTTTTTTCGGAAAAAGAGATAAAATTTATAGAAAGCGTCAAAAGTAAAAACGAAAGCAGAGGATTTCAAAAAGCCGCCGGATATTTTGCCGCAAAAGAAGCTTTTTTAAAAGCCATAGGGACGGGGCTTTTTTCTATACCATTAAATAAAATAACGGTATTAAACGAT
>JAKASB010000030.1:7381-11457 GCA_021828255.1 bacterium
AATAAAAAAATGAAATTATATTTCTCTGAAAATTTAAAAAAAATAGACGAGGAAAGCTATTCTATTTACGGATATTCCGAAAATATATTAATGGAAAATGCCGGAAGCGGCTGTTACAGAGAAATTTTAAATTTATATGGAATGGGTCGTCTTAAAACATACGGGATTACCGTCATATGCGGGAAGGGAAATAACGGGGGTGACGGGTTCGTTCTTTCGCGGTATCTTTTTAACGCAGGGTTTGACGTAAAGACCATAATTCTTGCGGAAAGAGGCTCATATAAAAAAATTGCAAAGGATAATTTAGACATATTAATAAAACTCGGCTCCTGTATTGTAGAAATACCTGCAGAGAGTAAAATTCCGCTTTTAAAGGAAATTTTAGATAAAACGGATATTCTGGTGGATGCGATTTTAGGAGTGGGATTAAACAGGGAGTTAGACGGTTTTTTAAAAGCCGTTATAGAAACCGTAAATGAAAAAAATGAAAAAGACGAAAAATCTAAAAGCGAAGGAAACGGATTTGATGTAATCTGCATAGACGTTCCGAGCGGTTTGAACGCCGATACGGGCGAATTTATGGGCGCAGGTATAAAAAATAACGTAAAAAAAGTTTTTACCTTCGGAGGATTAAAAACTGGATTTTATATAAACGACGGCGAAAAACTGCTTTTAAGCGAAAAAACAGTTCTTATAGATATAAATCAACCGGCGCAATTATTAAAAAAGCACAGCCCCGGAATAGAAATAATTACGGAAGAGGAAATTGCCGGATGTTTTACGGATAGAAAAAAAACCGCGACCAAATTCGATTACGGTCATCTGCTCGTTATAGGGGGAAGTCCAGGCAAAAGCGGCGCGGCTTTTATGGCTTCTTATGCCGGATTTAAAGGCGGGGCAGGTCTCGTAACAGCGGCAATTCCTGCTAAATTGAACGATATTATGGAAATAAAAACGGACGAGATTATGACTTATCCGGTTTTTGACAATAACGGCGGTTTTTTTGTAGGTAACGGCGCTTCAATTATAAAAGAAAATTTATTAAAAGGAAAAAATGCGGCAGTCATAGGACCAGGCATGGGTTTAAAGGAAGAAACTAAAATATTTTTACATAAAATTCTTCCTGAAATTAAAGTCCCGTTGGTTATTGATGCCGATGCTTTAAATATTTTATCGGAAGATACTGATTTTTTAAAGGAAATTGCAGGTATATCCGATATTATTCTCACCCCGCATTTTAAAGAGATGGAGCGTCTTTCCGGTATAGACAGAAAGACGATAGAAAAAGACCCTATAGGTATTGGAAAAAACTTCGCCGAAGAATTCGGCGTCTACCTCCTGCTTAAAGGTTCAAGCATGTTTATTTTTGACAAAACCGGCGGTAATATTTCTATACAGTGCGAACATACTCCTTTACTTGCAAGCGGCGGAAGCGGAGACGTTCTGAGCGGTCTTACCGGCGCTTTTATCTGCGGCGGCATGAGCTTATATATGAGTATGAAATGTGCGGCGTTTTTATTAGTTTATTCGGCAAAAAATCTTGAAGGCAAATACGGAGAACTCGGAGCAGGTGCGGTAAAAATAACGGAAAATATTCCAAAATCGATTAATTTAATTAAAAAACAACAAAAGGAGATACAATAAACATGATGACCGCAGGCGATATCATGACTAAAAATGTAATAGTTCTAAACGAGGAAGACGAAATAAGGAAAGCGGCAGATATTTTTCTTAAAGATAAAATAAACGCTATTCCCGTGGTAAATGCCGATAAAAAATTATGCGGAATAGTTTCGGAAACCGACCTTGTATATCAGGAATCAAATCTTCATATACCCACAGTTTTTACTATTTTCGACAGCATATTTTATCTTGGAACTTCAAAGCATTTCAAAGAAGACGTAAATAAGATAACGGCTACGAAAATTAAAGATATTATGAATAAAGACGTTTTTTACGCAAAAGAAACGGACGATATATACGCTCTTGCAACGGTAATGGCTGATAAAAAATTTTATTCTATTCCGATAGTAAATGACGATAAAGAAATTATCGGCGTTGTTTCTAGATACGATATAATCAAAATGATGTCTCAAACCAAAGAAAAACAGGGAAAATAATTTCCTATGCCGGTCGTTATTAATGTGCAGAAGTTTGGGTCAGGTTCACCGGAAGAAACGGAATTAATTGCAGGAAGGTTTGCAAAGCAACTAAAACCTTCCGATTTTGTCGCGCTAAACGGCGCTTTGGGCGCAGGAAAAACAAGATTTGCATCCGGGATTATACGTTTTTTTTGCGGGGATATAACTCCGGCAAGTCCTACTTATTCTATAATGAATAATTACCGGTGCGGAGGCGCCATCGTGAATCATTTCGATTTTTACAGGCTGAAGACCGCCCACGACCTTGAAAACTGCGGGTTTTTCGATTCCTTAGAAGGAAAGAATATTACTGTTGCCGAATGGACGGATATGATTAAAATAGATTACAAGAAATATGCTATAGGAAGTTATTATGTCGTAAACATTAAAATATGCGACGAAAAAAATAAAGAAAAAAGACATATAGAAATAAAAAAAATTATATAACAAATTATATAATAAATATAATATAATTATAAAATTATACCTTTGGAGGCTTAGTTTTGGAAATATTCGACGTTTGTATTATAGGGGGTGGTCCGGCCGGATATGTTAGCGCATTGAAGTGCGCAATTAACGGCTTGTCGGCAGCAATTATAGAAAAAGAAAGATTCGGCGGCACCTGCTTAAACAGAGGATGTATTCCAACTAAAGTTCTTTACTCAAAAGCAAAATATTTAAATAAACTTAAAAAACCGGAGCGGGGATTTTCTATAAGCGGATTTAATTTTAATTACGACGAGATAATAAACTATAAAGATGAGGTCGTTTTAACCCTTACCGGCGGCGTAGAAAAATTATTAAAGGCAAGGAAGGTTAATATCTTTTACGGCAACGGAAAGGTTTCCGGCAAAAAAGGCAACATTTTTAATGTTAATGTAAATGCAAAGGATGGATCAGGAATGCAACAAATACCGGCAAACAACATTATCTTGGCTACAGGCTCTATTCCTCTTATGATACCGGCTTTTAATATAGACCATAAAAATATAATAACCTCTGATGAAGCCCTTTCATTAAGGGAAATACCGGAATCATTGATTATAATAGGAGCGGGGGTCATCGGATGCGAGTTTGCAAATATTTTTTCAGAATTCGGTTCTACAGTTAAGATGATAGAACTTCTGCCGTCTATACTTTCTACGGAAGACAAAGAAATTTCTAAATTTATCCATAAAAATTTCAAATCGCGCAATATAGATATTATGACCGGTGTTGAAGTCGCAGAAATTAAATCTTTAAGTTCAAATGGCAGAAAGGGAGCGGAGGTAGAGTTAAAAACCGGCGAAAAATTACCTGCGGAAAAAGCGCTTGTTTCAATCGGCAGAAAATTAAACACGACCGGTCTCGGTCTTGAAGAAATAGGGGTTAAATTAGACAAGAGAGGAAAGATAGAAACCGATATACATAACGAAACAAATATCAAAGGAATTTATGCCTGCGGGGATATCATAGACGGGCCTATGCTTGCGCATAAAGCATCATACGACGGCATTATTGCGGCGGATAATATTGCCGGAATTGTTAAAGAAAAAGATTACGGCGTTCTTCCGTGGTCCATCTATACAAATCCAGCCATAGGAACGGTAGGCTTAAAGGAAGGAGACACCGGACTTTCGGAATTAAATTATAACGTGGGGCGTTTTTCTTATGTTGCAAGCGGAATGGCATTAGCTATGGAAGAACCGGAAGGATTCTTAAAGGTTATCACGGACGAAAAATCTAGAAAGATTTTGGGAGCGACCGGAATCGGCGCGGATATTCCGGAACTAGTTGCAGAAATAGCTTCATATATGCATTTCAGTGGAACCGTTTTCGATATCGAATCTACTATACATTCCCACCCGACTCTTTCGGAAATAGTTCCGGAATCGGCTCTTGATTCTATAGGCGAAGCCATTCACAAAGTCAATCCGAGAATGGCGAAAAAGAGCT
>JAKASB010000030.1:11557-16459 GCA_021828255.1 bacterium
TATGAAATAGAGTGAAATAAGGAAATATAAAGGAAAAAAATTTATGGCTTTGATAGTTCAAAAATTCGGCGGCACTTCTATGGGAAGTATAGAAAAAATAAAACAGGCCGCTTCACTAGTAATAAAAGAAAAACGGCTCGGTAACGATGTAGTCGTAGTCGTAAGCGCTATGAATGGGGAAACAAACAGACTCTTAGACCTTGCCGTTAAAATGGGTGGTCATCAGGATAATATGGAAACCGATTTAATAATATCGAGCGGGGAGCAGATAAGTTCCGGTCTTCTTTCCTTAGCCTTAAAGAATGAAAGTTATGACGCCGTTCCGCTTTTAGGGCATCAGGTAAGGATAACTACGGACGAATCTTACGGGAAGGCAAGAATATCCCGGGTAGATTCGGACAATATACATAAAATGCTCAAGGAGGGCAAAATCGTGGTAATCGCCGGATTTCAGGGAATAGATTCCAACGGGTTTATTACGACGCTCGGAAGGGGAGGTTCTGATACCACCGCGGTTGCGGTAGCGGCGGCGATTAAAGCCGACAGATGCGATATATATACAGACGTGGACGGGGTTTATACCGCCGATCCAAATATCGTTCCCGACGCCCATCGTTTAGACGTGGTATATTTCGATGAAATGATTGAAATGTCGAGCCTCGGTGCAAAGGTTCTACAAATCAGGTCAGTAGAATTTGCAATGAAATACGGCGTAAATCTGTTTGTTAAATCGACTTTTGTAGAAGGAAAAGGAACTCAAATAAAATTTTTAGGAGATGACGAGAATATGGAAGAATTGCAGGTTTCAAGCGTAGCATGCGATAAAGACGAAGCTAAAATTTCTATAAGGGGGATCCCCGATAAACCCGGCATTGCGGCAAAAATTTTCTCGAGAATATCGGTCGCCAATATAGTCGTCGATATGATTATCCAGAATATTTCGGTAGAAGGGCATACGGATTTGACTTTCACGGTATCTAGAAAAGATTTAAAAAAAGCTCTGGAAATAACCGACATACTTGCAAAGGAACTCAACGCAAAAGAAATAATAAGCGACGACAAAATTGCCAAAATTTCGGTCATAGGGGTCGGTATGCGAAACCATTATGGAACGGCTTCGACTATGTTTGGCGTCCTTGCAAAAGAAAATATAAATATTATGATGATTTCCACTTCGGAAATTAAAATATCGTGCGTTATAGATGCCAAATATGCAGAACTTGCCGCAAGGATACTCCACGATGCATTTAATCTCGGCAAAGTTAACGGTTAACGGCATCACGCAATTAAAGCAATTAAAAAATATGGACACAGACAAAGATAAAAATTCAAATTCTGAAAATACCGGTCTTGTTGAAGTTTACGACACTACTTTGAGAGACGGAACACAAGGAGAGGGATTTTCTTTATCTATAGACGATAAGCTGATGATTGCCGGTATTTTAGACGAGCTTGGCATTCATTTTATAGAAGGTGGATTCCCGGCTTCTAATCCTAAGGATAAAAAATTTTTTGAATTGGTATCAAAAAAGACTTTAAAGAATTCTAAACTAACGGCATTTGGAAGCACCAGAAAAAAGAATGTAAGCGCCAAAGATGATGCCGGTTTAAACGTTCTCGCCGAAACGGCGGTAAATTATATTACTATTGTCGGTAAATCGTGGGATTTACATGTAGAAAGCGTTTTAAAAATATCTTTAAACGAAAACTTAGACATTATAGCTGATTCGATAGGATTCTTAAAATCCTGCGGAAAAAAGGTATTTTTCGATGCGGAGCATTTTTTTGACGGATTTAAAAATAACGAGGATTATGCAGTAAAAACGATAAATACTGCATTTTCGGCAGGGGCAGATAAAGTCGTCTTGTGTGATACTAACGGGGGTTCACTTCCGGACGATATTTCTAAAATAATAGATAAACTTAAAACGTTGTATAAAATAAACATAACACGTCTTGGGATCCATACCCATAACGATACCGACTGCGCGGTTGCAAATACTATTGCCGCCGTTTTAGGCGGTATTAGACATATTCAGGGAACTATAAACGGTTACGGAGAAAGAACCGGAAATGCCAATCTTTCGTCTATAATTCCAAATTTGGAATTAAAAGCCGGATTTAAAACCATAGGAAAGAAAAGACTTAAGAATCTCCTTAAAGTAAGCAGATTAATAGACGAAATCTCAAACAACACTCCGGTTAAGAATATGCCATATGTGGGAGAGAGCGCATTTGCGCATAAGGCGGGGCTCCATGCAAATGCGGTTTTAAAAAACCCTTCTTCTTACGAACATATCGACCCTTCTCTTGTTGGAAACAATAGAAGGTTTTTAATTTCCGATTTATCCGGTAAAAGCAATATAGAAGCAAAGGCAAAAGAACTAGGACTGGATATGGGCGTTCTTTCGGCGTCTCAGGAAGCAGAACTCTTGAATAAAATTAAAGAGCTTGAAAGTTTAGGATTTAATTTTGAGAGTGCAGACGGGTCTTTTAAAATTCTTTTAAATAAATATTCATCCGAAGACTATAAAAATAAAGAATATTTTAAACTTATCGCATTCAGGGTTAATATAGAAAAAACCGTAGATAAAAATATCTTCAGCGAAGCCGTCGTAATGATAGAAGTCAAAGGTAAAACGGAGCATACGGTTGCCGTAGGAGACGGACCGGTAAATGCTTTAGATAATGCTCTGAGGAAAGCGTTAGTAAAATTTTATCCGGTATTAAACGAGATGAAATTGACCGATTTTAAGGTAAGAGTAATAAGCAATAAAACAAAATCCGGAACGGCTTCTTATGTAAGGGTATTAATAGAATCTTCCGATAAGGAGGAAAAATGGACGACGCTGGGGGTATCGGAAAACATTATAGAAGCATCTTATATAGCTCTCGTCGACGGTATAATTTATAAATTAGACAAAGAAGAAACTATATAAAAATAAAATGCGGAACATACAATGGCAGATTTCGATAACATAAGAGAAATAGGATTTTTTAAAGCGTTATTTTCAACATGGAAACAATCTCTGTTTAATCCGGAGGTATTTTATAAAGAATTAAATAATAATAAAACGATAACACGCCCCTATTTTTATGCGATAATATTTACGTATATAAATTTAGTATTTTCATTCTTCTGGGATGTAATATTTTTTAAGATAGGATTTTATAGAAATTATGCTATCCTACCTAAAATTCCGCTATTTTTAACAAATAAAAACTCCATATATTTATATATAGTTATCGGAATTATCTTTCTTCTGCTGATTTTAGGGGCGCTGTATACTATTTTTTTAACGCTTTTAACCATTATAATACATGGATTTGTAATGCTTATGGGCGGGAAACATGGTATAAAAAATACTTTCAGAATAATCGGTTATGCTTCAGGAGTAGGAGTTTTCTCAATATTTCCAATATTCGGATACAACATATCCGCCGCTTGGTTTGCGGTATTATTAGTTATAGGTATTAAAGAAACCAACGGACTTTCGACGCCAAGGTCCATTATGGCTCTTTTTCTGCCTTTTATTTTTATATCTCTTATACTGGTTGTCTTTTTCATAAAAATTTTAATCGTAAAATAAATAATAAAATAATAAATAAATTCCCTGAATGAATTTAATTTTCGACTAAAAATTTACGGTTATGCGGCGCATGCAGGGCAAAAGAAGATTAAATCCTGCCGGAAGAACCCAAAACTTTCATTCTTTCTTTTATGACTTCTATAACGTAATCTCTTGCCGGACCGAAAATCTTTCTAGGATCTATCTGGGATTTATCGGTTGCAATGCTTTCCCTTACCTTTGCTAAAAAAGCAATTCGCAGATCCGTATCGGTATTGACTTTATTGATGCCGAATTTTACCGCCTCTTTTAAAACATCGAACGGAACTCCTTTTGCGCCTTTTAAATCTCCCCCGAATTCCTCGAATTTTTTAGATGCGGCTTCCGGAACCGATGACGCTCCATGAAGTACAAGCGGGATGCCGGTTAGTTCTTTAACTTTTTTTAACCTTTCAAAATCAAGTTTTGCCTCTCCTTTAAATTTAAATGCTCCGTGTGAAGTGCCGATTGCGGGAGCAAGGAAATCGATGCCCGATGATTCAACAAAATCCTGCGCTTCGGCAGGATTGACAAGAACGGCATCCCTTTCCGCAACGGAAACTTTGTCTTCTACGCCCTGTAACCTTCCGAGTTCCGCCTCTACGGAAATCCCTACGGGATGACAGATACCGACCACCTGTTTAGTCATTTTGAGGTTTTCTTCGTAAGGAAAATGCGACGCGTCTATCATAACCGACGTAAACCCGGCTTTTACGGCTGTCATTACGGCTTTTAAATTTGAACCGTGGTCAAGATGTAAAGCGACCGGTATTTGAGGATACGCATCCGAAAGCGTCTTAACCATGGAGTAGAGCATTTCCGGCCCGGCATATTTCATGGCGCCCTCACTTGCGGCAATTATAATCGGTGATTTTTCGGAATCAGCCGCGGCAAATATTGTCTGGAGGAATTCCATATTGTTGGCGTTAAAAGCTCCCACGGCATAACTGTTTTTATTTGCATCGTCGAGAATTGCTTTTGCAGAAATTAAAGGCATTTTAAATCCTCCTTAATCTTAATTATCTTATTGTTTATTATAACTTATTATTATAAATAATTTAGTTAATTAACCACTTATGTTTATGATACTTATGACCGCAAAATAGTTATAGTTTAGTGTTAAACGGCTATAGTGGCGGAAGCGTATGGGAATCGAACCCACCTTGCTCCTTTTCGAAGCAACAGTTGATTTGAAGTCAAAGGGAGGCACCAGCCCTCCGATCGCTTCCGATATTTATATTTATTATATTAAATTATAATACAGAGATATTAATTGTTCAAGAGGTATTATCAA
>JAKASB010000116.1 GCA_021828255.1 bacterium
ATATTCCATATATATATTTATATCAGAAAGCCCAAAAAAATTCAATATGACATCGTTTTCGAAATAAAAAAAATCCCTAATCCCTTTTTTGTAAAAGCCGGAAAAGGGTTAGGGAATGGTGGTGCGGGTAAGTGCAAACTGCACTTATTTTTTGCATTCCTTTCAGGAATAGCAAGAATCCTTTAAGCCGTATCCCTCAGAAATTAAACCGTAAAATTCTTCAGCAGGGATTTCAAGAAACAGCGGTGCATTATAAACCTTTTTCATAAAGTTCACCTCCTTTTTTAATTTTTGTTATCGTAAATATAATTTTTATCTAAAAGTATCTGGATTAATCCATAAAAATCTTTTTTTGCTTCCGGTATTGTTACGTCAAAGCCCTTTGTTATGTTTAATAATATGTCTTCATCCGTATTTTTTCCGTCGCAAAGCGATAAAATTTCATAAGATAATTGGTTAAGTTTATAAATATTACCGTTTAGATTGTCAAAAAGCATAAAATTTTCTTCATCCTGTTTTAATGATACGGTATTTACAATGATTAGCATTTTTTTATTCTTTATATAATAATAATTATATATTGTATGATTGTATATTATATCCAGCACTGGGGATCTTTAGAATTTAAATCTTTATTATAATAATAGCTTATAGCTTCGCACCCCCCGCATCTTTCAGAATGACTGCAGTCTGTGCATCCGTTTTTGCCGTTTCTTTTTCTTAATTTCCATAAAACATCCGAATTATACCACACCTTAAAAAGTCCGTCGGTTAATATGTTTCCGAGGGGAAGATAAAGCCTTCTGCACGGAAGCAGCGTGCCGTCATGCAGTATGCATAATGACGATAAGCCTACCGGACAGTATCCGCCGGCATTTTCATCTATCAGATTCCATAACGGACGGGATGTTGCAAGTTTAGTATTTTTATTTTCAAATTCAGTTTTTGCCGCATTGTAAACATCGGAATAAACGTTTTTTAAATCAGGAGCTTCAATAAAGAATTCATCTTTTTCTGCGTCGTTCATAGTCGTCATTCTTTCGACGGTTAAAGCATCTACGTTTAGTGAGGCGGCAAGTTTTGGCATATTAGAGGCCGAATAGATATTTTTTTTATGAAGAGTGAACATTACTGTGGTTTTAATTCCATAATTTTTAAGCATTTTAATGGAATTTATCGTTTTCAGAAATGTTCCCTTACCTCTTACTTCATCATGCGATTTTTCATCGTGACCGTCAAGAGATATTTGAACTTCCGCTAATTTTTCATAATTTTTAATCTTTTTAATCAACCCGCTATCTATAAGCGTTCCGTTAGTCAAAATTGCGACATTTTTAAAATTGTCCGATTTTTCAATCATATCCATCACATAAAGGAGCCCTTCCGGCTGGAGGAAAGGTTCTCCACCTGTAAGAGAGACAAAGCATTTCATTTTCCATTTTGCCATTGCTTCATCTAATTTTAAAAATATGGCTTTTAGAAGTTCTAAATCTAAAGTTTTATGATTATAATCATTTTGGTAGCAATGGATACATCTTAAATTGCAGGAGTCTATAAAATGCCATTGCACGTAAAAATCTTTATTTATATTTTTTTTATCGTTATATTCGTTCATTTATCATTATCATTTATATAAGTATATAAGTGTAATTTATGTTATTATCTATTCTTATTAAGAATATATCACATAATTTACAATACTTCAATTTTTAATTTTAAAATAAAAAAGCATAACATAAGATAAAAAAACTATTGATTTTTTTTTAAATAATGATATATATATATTAAATGTGAAATTAAGCAGTCTATTTTTTACAAGGATAATCCTGTTTTAAAAGTTAATCAATTTAATTTTAAGGAGAGAGTTTACGATGAACAAAAAAACAAAGTTCGGTCTTTCTATTCTCGGTTTAGTTTTCGGCGTTTCAGCCGTTCTTTCAGGCTGTGCCCCAAAAGTAACGAAAACGTCTTCAAGCGCCTTGCCGCCGGCAAAGAAACCTGTTGCCGTGGTAAAGCCGACGCCGACGCCGCAAGTTTCACAGGTGCCTTCTTACATGAAAAAGTATCCATGGCTTGCAAACTACAACATTCAGGCTAACTCTAACAACATTCATTTTGCTTTCGACAAATCCATTCTTACCCCGCTCGATAAGATGATACTTAGAAAAGATGCGATTTATCTTAAGTATAATCCGAACGTGGCTATCCAGATTCAGGGAAACTGCGACAGGAGAGGTTCGGAAGCATACAACCTTGCTCTTGGGTGGAGAAGAGCGAACGCCGCCAAAGCATACCTTCAAGACCTTGGCATCGCGGCAAACAGGCTTAAAACAATCAGCTTCGGAAAAGAAAAACCTTTATGCAACGCGCATACGAGAGTATGTTATGCAATAAACAGAAGGGACCATTTTGCGGTTGTTAGATAAAAAAACCGGCAAAACTTTAACTCCATTGCCGATATAATTCCCCGTCCGTAAGGGCGGGGTGTCAACGGCAATAAAAATAATTACTTGATATTATTTTTATTGTATATTATACTTATCTTATGGTTTTCAAAACTCAAGTCGTAAACTTGAGACTACCGTAGGAAATACGGGAAGGGTTTACCACTATAAAAAACCCATAGCCTCGAAAACTGATGTAATGTAAAACTAAATTTCCTTATATAAAAATATAAGGTTATTACGGATTAAAGGAAGCCCCATCCGTAAGGGCGGAGTATTTCACGTTAAAATTTAACCCTGAATAAGTCAATAGTTTATTTTATTCAGGGTTTTTTATCGTTTTTTTAAGCGTCAGGTATGCAATATTATACGTGCAGAAGGCCATTCCATTGCTATTGCGGTA
>JAKASB010000117.1 GCA_021828255.1 bacterium
TTTCGACGATCATTTTTATGGTAATATTTTCAGGCCGGGCATTAAACGTAAATCCGCCTTTAGTTCCGATAAAAGAATGAACAAGACCGCTTTTTGCAAGCGTTTGAAATATCTTCGACATAAAAGGAGTGGGGGAATTAGTGTTTTTAGCTATATCTTTCACGAAACACACCGTCCCTGCCGGTTTTTTTGCCATATATACCAAGCCTCTGATTGCATAATCGCTGGCTCTTGAAATATTCATATATTCACCTCAAATAGGATAAAATCTGTCTTACATTCTATTATATATTATCCGGCAAAAAAATGCCCTATAAAAAAATAACCTAAATCTAAAATTGTCAATTTATCATTAAATTTTAAATATTTTAAAAAGACTTGACAAGTCTTAAATTATTTTATAAATTGTAATTTAACAGTTAATTTAACATTTATATTAACAAAAACTCCTTCTTCAAACCCTCCTTGCGCAAGGAGGGTTTTTTAAAAATTAACATTAACAGGGGTATTTTTCATGAAAAAAACGTCCTTTTTTATTATCTTATTTTTTTCCGTTTTATTTTTATCTATTGCTTTATTTCCGAAAAAAAGCCGCGCGATCCCGCCTTTTGCCGAGAAATACCACTTTGCGTGCGCCGTCTGCCACACCGTTTTTCCTAACCTTAATCCATTCGGAAGAGCGTTCTGGCGGAACGGCTTCAGACTGCCCAACACGACTGGAACATCCGCCGACTCTACGCAGATTACCGAAGGACTGTCTCTTCCTAATCCATGGCCTGTTCCTCTTTCCGTAGCAACATGGATTCAATACACGCATACGACTAACAAGAACATTCTTCCCCAGACGCTCCCCATGGTTTGGCTTAGCGATAATAATACCGATAATTTCAGTGTTTCGGCGATGATAGATTCCGGAGGGGCATTTAAGTTAAACAGCCCGTTTACCGATTCTTTGTCTTACTTTGTTATGAACAATATCGGCGCTACGACCGGAAACAATGTTCCATTTACCAATGCGCAGACATGGGCATCTTTAAACGATTTAGGCTGGGGCTGGGGGGTCAAACCGCATTTTTTAAATTTAAAAATGGGCGAACCGAATACGGCAGGTCCCTATTTTTACAGACAGATGCCTATGTTCCTTCCGTCATACTCCAATATGAACGCCCAAGGACTCGATATAGGCTTCGATACCGAGGGCGGCAAGCTGATTAACCATGTTAGTCCCGGATTTGAATTTTACGGAACGCCGGGATATAATTTATGGTATAAACTTACCATAACAAACGACCAGGGCGCAGGCTCTTCGGGAATGAATATGCCCGGTATGCAGTCTTCTTCGTCCATCCACTCCAATGCAACGGCTTACTCCTATTCTTTAAAAGAATATCTCCAGTTAAAAAACGGCGGACAGCTTGAGTTCGGTTATTACGGGGCTAAGGTTTCCGAACCCGTAAGCGGCTCTCCGAACTGGATCTTAATGGGAAACGGGAAATCGATGCAGAACGCCTCGACCGTATGGATAAATCCCGTAATGGTTAACGGCTTCGATATAGATTACGCCTTTCCGGATTATATGAGCGAAATCGGAATGACGGTTTCCCATCAGGAAGACTTTCATCCTTACGGAAACTCGTCCCTTCCTGCTCAACAGCTTTGCCTTCCTCAGAATAATACTTCGGCGTGGATGACTATGATGAACGGAAAACAGATGAACGGTTTTGCGGGAGACAACGCAAACGGCATATGCCCGGCGGGCTATACTTCTTACGGAACTACTAATTCATCCAACGGTTACAGCGCCATTGATGTTTACGGAATGGCGTCTTTTATGAACAATATGTACACCGGACTTATGCTGATGGCGGAATATTCGATATATCGGTGGGACAGCAAAGAACTTCAGGAAGCATATAATTTTGATTATAATTCTATGTCCACGACGCAGTATGCCTATACTTCCGCCAATATGCTGGAAAACTACGGGAGCGAATTATATCAGAACGGCTATTACACTAATAATTCCGGCGTAATGAACGAGGGTGCTGATTGGGCTTTGACGCTGTCGGCTACATACAATATAGCTTATAATTCTTATCTTTACGCGGTTTATCTGCTGACAAACCAGCCCGAAAACGATATGTTTGGAACCGGGATAGCGTTCGCGTTCTAAAAAAGGAGATAACCGCCCCGCCCTAACGGGCGCCCCTCCTTTTTAAGGAGGGGAGTTATGCAGGTGGTTTTTATATTGTTATAAAGTATAACCCTCTTCGATATAATCTTGTTATAATATAAATTATGTTAATTATAATTTTAAGCGTTTTCATTACCGGCCTTATAGGCGGGGTCGCCCATTGTTATTTTATGTGCGGTCCTGTGGTTTTCGGCTACTCTTCTAAAGACACGGAGTTTATGGATAAAAACAGGCTTACAAAAACCGAAAAAAAAGCTTACCTTTTTTTATCTAATTTTTTATTCACCTTCGGAAGAATTACGGGATACGGAATAACCGGTTTTATCGCCGGAGCAAGCGGGTCGTTTATATTATTAATGACAAAGACGTCCATATTCAGGGGCATATTCGAAATATTAATCGGACTAATCTTAATGCTTATGGCGCTCAGTTTTGCTCCCTTTATTAAATTAAATTTTCATCCCGAAAAATTAATGACGATATTTTCGCCTTTGTATTTAAAAATAATAAATTCGCAATCAAAAAAGCATATCTTGTTCTCCCGTTTCATTTTTGGTATTATGACAGGTTTTTTGCCGTGTATGCTGTCTCTCACCGTAGCGATAACAGCGGCGGGAACAATGTCCGCATTTT
>JAKASB010000118.1 GCA_021828255.1 bacterium
AACCTAAATTAATATAACACCTCTCCCAGTCTCATTATTTTAGCAGACTTTATATATCGTTATAATTATATAATGTTATTATTTATGATTTATGTTATGCAATACCTGTGCCATAATAAAAAAGCCATGAATACGGCATCTTAATAATATATTTTAAAAATTTGTCCGTTTCGGGACAAATTTTGGGCGGTTTATTGTCCGTTTAGGGACAACTATTTATCGTTATGAAAGTTATCGTTATGCAGGTTATTCGTTATGCAGGTTGTATTTTTTTATTTTCGTTAAGAGTCTTTTGCGGGTAATGCCTAAGGCTATAGCCGTTCTGGTCTGGTTATAATTGTTTTTTTCGAGCGCGCTTTTAATAAGTTCCATTTCGACTCCGTCAAGGCTTGCGCCGCCTTCTTCATTATACTGCTCTCTTGCATTTCTTAAATGTTTCGGCAAACTTAGGGGTTCTATCGTACCTAAAGTAGAAACCACGACTGCCCTCTCTATAATATTTTCAAGTTCCCTTATGTTTCCTGGAAATTCATAATTTACCAGTATATCCATAGCATCTTTAGATATCCATTTAACATTTTTTTTATTTACAACGGCATATTTTTGAACGAAAAAATTTGCTAATGGAACAATATCCTCTTTCCTGTTTCTTAGCGGCGGAATTTTAAAACGCAGCACATTTATTCTATAAAAAAGATCTTCCCTGAATTTTTTTTCGATAACTGCCTGCTCGAGATCGATATTCGTAGCGCACACTATCTTCACATTAAGCTTTATCTTTGTATTGGAACCGAGTCTCGAAAATTCTTTATCCTGTATTACCCTCAGTAATTTTGCCTGCATAAATAGAGGCATATCTCCGATTTCGTCCAGAAAGAGCGTTCCGCCTTCTGCCGCTTCCAACTTGCCTTTCTGGCTAAAAACCGCTCCTGTAAATGACCCCTTTTCATGTCCAAAAAGTTCGCTCTCTAAAAGCCCCTCGGGAATGGCGCTTAAATTTATCGGCATAAATTCTCCTGTTCTGCCTGAAAGAATATGCATGATTTTTGCCAGCATTTCTTTGCCCGTCCCTGTTTCTCCGGTTATTAAAACGTTAGAGACCGATTTAGAAGAAAGAATAATCTCGTTTAAAATCTCTTTCATTTTAGAACTGTTAAAAATAAAATCTTTAAAAACTTTTCCGAAATACCCTTGCTCTAAATCTTCTTCGGAATATTTCATATTTGCATAATTTCTTCTATGCAAAATTATATTTAAATTTCCCACAAGACCGTTTATATCGACAGGTTTCGATATAAAATCATCAGCTCCAAGCTTTATAGCCTCTACAGCCTGTTTAATCGTTCCGAAAGCCGTAATAACTATGAATACGACGTTTTTATCCAAATTTCTTATCTTGTTCAAAAATTCTATGCCGCTCATACCGGTTAGCCGCAAATCGCAGAGTATAATATCGTAATGATCATTATAAAACAATTTTAGACCTTCTTCGGCGCTGGAGGCGGTATCCACGACAAATCCATGCTTAGAAAGATTAAGGCTCACCACTCTTAAAAGATTTTTTTCGTCGTCTATCAAAAGCAATTTCTTATTCTTATCTATATCTGTACCCTTCATTGTCAATATTCCTATTCGCCATTTTAAGCCGGCTATTTATTACTTGCCGTAGGCAATTTAATTTATTTATCCGAAATATCCGAAAAAAACTTTAGATTGCGGGTAAAACAACGGTAAAAACTGTTCTGCCGCCTTTTTTGCTCAAAACGTTTATAGTTCCCCCATGCATTTTAATTATACGCATAGATATTGGAAGACCGAGTCCCGACCCCATACTTTTCGTAGTGAAAAAAGGATTAAATATTTTTTCGATATTTTCCGGCAGAACCGCCTCTCCATTATCGGAAATTTCGATATTTACCGAACCGTTTTGCAAAAACGTTTTTACGTTTATATATCTATCATTCGTATCGTATTTCTTATCTATAGCGTTAATAATTATATTAAATATTACCTGTTTAAGCATTTCCGGATCGCCCTTAACGTTTGGAATACTTCCTTTCTCCCATACTAATTTTATTTTAGAACCTGCCGCCTCGAATTTTAATATCCTGACGGAATCATCTATTAATTTATTTATATCTAAAGAAATTAATTCAGGGTTTCTCTGTTTTGCAAAACTTAAAAAATCAACCGACATTTTATTAAGGCGCTTAACCTCTTTGTTGATTATACCGGTAAATTCAAGCACTATTTTATTCTTTGTTTCCTGCGATATATAATCGTTTGCCGACGAAATGACATATATCGCATTTTTAACCTCGTGCGCTATATTTGCCGATAATTCTCCCATAACCGCCATACAGTGCAATTCGTTCTTTTCCTTATTCATGAACTCGACCTTTGCGGCATATTCCTTTATGGATAGCGCCATGGAACCTAAGGCGTCCATAACGCTGCCTATCTCGTCGTTAAACTTTTTATCGAAACTTATATTATAATCGCCCTCTTTAATCTTTTTTATATTTTCTTTTATTTCATATAAAGGCTTACTTATAATAGCCGATATATAATAAAAAATAATAAGCCCGGCTCCTATAAAAAACGAAGCTATAGCCATAAATCTGACGCCGACCCAAAAAACACGGCTATCCGTAGATTTAATTTCTTTTTTTAAATTAAATTCTACGGCGACAAACCCTAAATTTTTGCCGTCGTATTCAACTTTTTTAATTATAACGGGATAATCTCTATCGGATTTTTCATATCCTTTGTATCCGTAAAAAGGCGTCCCCATAATAGCAAACTGTGCTCCAATATTTTTTAT
>JAKASB010000031.1 GCA_021828255.1 bacterium
TTAGGATATAAGAAAGTTTTTTTTCGGAGAAACGGCCTGACTTAGGATTGTAAATAATTAATGCTCTTTTTAAATTCATATTAATTAAATTTTAATAAATATAAAAATTATTTGCAATGGATTAAGGTGCATCTAAATTAATGTCCCATTTAATGCCTCGTGAATTTGACTTTATTAAAATGCTCTATTATAATGTAACTTAGTTACAATAACCATACAATAACCATAAAATAAGGAGTTTATATGCACCACACAAATACGAACGTAGCAGGTAAGAAGGTTTATATACCCTATATGTCGGATGCCGCCTACGCTTTAAGTGCGGCATTTAGAAGATGCGGGGTAGATTCCGCAGTTATGGACGAGCCGGATGATTCAACCCTTGATTTCGGACTTAAATTCACGAATGGAAATGAATGTATGCCTTGCTTTGTGACCACTGGAGATATTATTAAAGTCATAGAAAAACCTGATTTCGATGCCAAAAAATCCGCGTTTTTTATGCCGACTTCTCCCGGTCCTTGCAAATTCGGTCAATATAACAGACTTCACGAGATGGTGTTAGATAATCTCGGTTATAACGAAGTCGAATTTTTGGTTCCAAGCGCTAAAAAATCTTATACCGATTTTATCGGGGATAAAGCGACTCTTTTCAGGAGGACGGCATGGCAGGGTTGTGTTGCCGTGGATACCTTGGAAAAGGCTCTTTACAGGGTTAGACCGTACGAAGTTACCAAAGGGGATACGGCTTCCGTTTACAAAGAATGCGTAAATTTAGTGGTGGATGCAATCGAGCAGGGTAAAGATATTTATGATACTATGGACATATGCGCCAAGAAGTTTGAAAAAATACCGAGAAAAGATGAGTTAAGACCTCTTATAGGCGTGGTAGGCGAAATATTTTTAAGATTAAACAAGTTTACTAATAATTTTACGATAGAAAAAGTTGAAGCGCTTGGAGGCGAGATTTCCGTAGTTCCGACATACAAGTGGATAACTTTTACTACTTATGAATACGCCGTAAATGCTTTCAGGAACAAAAAAGTAAAAGATATGTTTTTAAGTTTTCTCGTAAATTATTATCAAAAAAAAGATGAAACGAGCATGTTCAAACCTTTTAAAAAACTCCTAAGGAACCATAAAGAAACAAGTATAAAGGAAATACTTTCTTATTCCAGAAAATATCTCGATTTATCTTTAGGCGGAGAGGCAATTCTTACCGTGGGCGAGTCAGTCGATTTTGCAAAAAAAGGGTATTCCGGCGTAATAAGCATCCATCCTTTCCACTGTATGCCCGGTTCAATCGTGCAAATAGTTTCAAAAAGATTCAGAGAAGATCTTAATAATTTTCCATGGATAAATTTATGGTTTGACGGTCAAGAAAGTACGAATCTAATGCTTAGGCTGGAAGCTTTTATGCATCAAGCGAGGCAGTGGAAGGGGGTTAAAAATGATTTTTCGGAAGCTGCGTAAATATACATTTTTGGTTTTATTTTCTTGCTTTATAACTGCATTAGCCGGCGGTTTGTTTATTAAGCAATCTTCCGCAAAGAATTATAATAATCATAATACAAGCGGAAGCGGGTTTACCGTAGAACGTCTTTTTAATGCGCTTAAACCTGGCGTCGTCCACATAGAAGTTTTAGGATATGCGCGCCTTAAAAACGGCGCTATAATGCCGGAAGAAGATATCGGAACGGGATTTTTTATAAATAAAAACGGCGATATACTTACAAATTTTCACGTTATCGGAAACGCAGACAAAATTTACGTAAGTTTTTTAAAATATAAAGATATAAAGGCAAGTATTATAGGAACCGACCCAATGTCCGATATAGCCGTTATTCATATAAACCCGGTCGGCAGAACAATAATTCCGTTAACTATGGGTAATTCGAACAGTTTAAGGGTAGGCGAAAGGGTTATAGCTGTCGGAAATCCTTATAACCTTTATCAAACCATTACCACCGGAATTATAAGCGGCCTAAAGAGGTCTCTTTTTTTTCCTTCCGCAAGATTTTACGGCAATATAATACAGACAGATGCGGCGATTAACCCGGGAAACTCCGGCGGACCGCTTGTTGACTATAACGGGCATGTTATAGGCATAAATACCGCAAAGCTTGCAAATAATGCCCAAAATATCGGATTTGCTATCCCTATTAATCTTGCAAAAGAAAACATACCGGAACTGATTAAATACGGAAGGGTTATACGTCCGTGGCTCGGGATAGAAGCTATAAAACTCACGGAAAACCTTTCTACTCTTCTCGGCATCAAATACGTTAAGAAAGGACTTTTAATCGAAAAGGTTTTTCCCAATAGCCCTGCTTATAGGGCTGGTCTTGTTGCAGGCAAAAGATTGATAGCGATGAAGAATATTAATTATGTAATAGGGGGAGATGTCATAACAAGATTCAATAATAAAAAAGTTTATTCGTTTTCCCGTCTAGAAGAACTGATAAACACTTTTAAGCCCGGTCAGATTATTACCCTTAAAATCCATAGAGGCAAAATGGTCAAATTTGTTAAAGTTAGATTATCGAGCATGCCTTAGAGGTCTTTGTTATGTTTTTAACTGAAAAAAAAGATATAAAGGAAATAGACGAAGCATTAAACAAATATAAAAAAATCGGAATTATAGGGTGCGCTTCCTGTGCTTCAGTCTGTTTAACCGGCGGCAGCAAAGAAGTCAAGGAAATGGAAAAACACCTGGCGGCTTCCGGAAAAGAGGTCACATTTACGATTTCGATAGACGAGCCCTGCGATAAAAGAGTATTAAAGGAAGACATCCGTTTTGTCGAAGATGAAATTAACGATACGGAAGCGGTTATAGTTTTATCATGCGGCACCGGGGTGCAGACGATAGGCGAATTCATAGGAAAGAAAGTCGTAGCCGGGGTCGACAGTAAGTATATTGCCCAGACAGAACATATAGGCGAATATAATGCTTTATGCGGCGGATGTGATGAATGCAGGCTGAATTTTACGGGAGGAGTTTGCACGATAACATTGTGTCCCAAGGGTTTACTGAATGGTCCATGCGAAGGTCATAACGACATTAGCTGCGAGGTTTATGAAGATAAAGAATGCGTGTTTATGAAATCTTACAACCTGCTGACAAAATATTCGGAAGAAGAAAATTTAAGCAAAATTTTTAATCCCAGAGATTACGGTTTATCGGTAAAAAGAACAAAAATATAATCGTTCAGAAGTAAATAAAATATGCGGATAATACTCCAACTTGAAACTCCAATTAGTGAAAATTACATAATTTTTGAAGAAAATTTAATTAAGCTTTTAGAGGGGGTAGAAAAATCCGGATTAAATAATCAAAATACGGGGCGGGACTTTCCCCAGATAATTCTTGAACAGAATTTTGGGGTAAACGGGTTACTGCTATGTAAAGATTTAAAAGATAGGCACGGTGATATAAATATAGCTTATGCTTTTAATATGAGGGATAAAAACCGGATATCTATTCTGTCCGACCTGATTACGCTTAAGCAGATAGGCATTAAAGATATAATTACTTCTGAAGGCATCCATCCGTTAAAAACTGTTTTTAATACGGCTAAGCCCGTATACGACATAGATATTTTAGGTCTCGGCTTAATATTAAAGCAAGGACTAATGAGTAGTCTTTCCGGTATGGATATTAATAATAAGGATATATTTAATTATTTTAATTTTGGCGTAGTCGTAGGAGCTTCCACGGCGGTTGACGGCTTAAAGGTTAAAAAACTTATTAATATCGGAGCAGATAGATTTATCGTAAATTATACCGGTAAAAATCTTGATGAAAGCATAATGAAATATATAAAATCAGAAAAAAAGGAAGTTTTCTTGTATGCCAAAGAATCATATTTAGATAATTCACCGAAGGATTTTATTCAAGCAAACGAACGGTTTAACTTAGACGGCATCATAATTAAAATTATAGACGAAAAGACAAATGTTTTTACAGGGTAATAAAGTAATAATTAAAAATGGGAAAAAGCAATTTATTTATAAACGGAACTAAAGGCGACAAGGCTATTGTGCTAGGAAACGAAGCTATAGCGCGCGGAGCTTTAGAAGCCGGCATAGGCTATGCTTCTATGTATCCGGGAACGCCCGCCTCGGAAATTATTATCGCCCTCGATAAAAATAAGAAAAACGTAGAAAATTTATATACCGAATTTAGTTTAAACGAACATATATCCCTTCATGGCGCCATAGGCGCTTCATGGTCGGGCATAAGATCGCTCTGTGCTATGAAAAACGTCGGACTTAACGTTGCAAGCGAACCTGCTCAATTTTTGTCTTATACCGGAGTAAAAGCCGGTTTAGTGCTTGCCATAGGGTCTGATCCTGGCGCCCCAAGCAGTTCAAACGAGCAGGACGACAGATGGTACAGTCTTCATACTTATATGCCTATACTGGAACCTTCGAATATTCAAGAGGCAAAAGATTTTACGAAAGATGCTTTTGAAATATCCGAAGAATTTTCTTTCGGAATTGTTTTGATGGCGCCCTCAAGGTTATGTCATAATGCAGGAGCGCTTTATTTCGGGAATTTAAGGGACAGAGCTGATATTAAAGGGGATTTTAAAAAAGACCCCGAAAATTATTTAAATCTTTTCAATATGGCAGTTAGAAACCATACTAAATATTTAGAAAGAAGTGAACTTCTTAAAAAATATCTTATAGAATCTAACTTTAATCAGATTATAAACAAGAGTTCATCGAGAATTGGGTTCATATCCTCAGGTGTTATTTACGCGCATTTAATGGAGACGTTGGATATTCTCGGCGTTTATGACCATAAAATATTAAAATTGGGTTTTACCTTTCCCTTGCCGAACGAGCTTATTGACAGGTTTTTTGAAGGGCTTGATAAAGTCGTTATAGTCGAAGAAGCAGAAGGTTTTTTAGAATTTCAGATTAAAAAAATAGCTTATGAATTAGGATTTAAGGGTGAAATTCATGGAAAAGATTTTTTTAAACAGACGGGGGAGTTGACGATAGATGATGTTATCATCGGGATAAGCAAGTTTCTCGAAAAACCTCTTCCGGCTTATTTTGATTTTGCCGTTAAAAAAGATAAAGAATTACAGAATAATCTGCCTCAAAGATCCGGAACATTCTGTATAGGCTGTTCCCACCGCGCAACATTTTATTCCATCCTTAAAGCGGTCGGTTTTTCTAATACCGAAGAAAAAGAAAGAGACGTCGTTATTGCAGGCGATATAGGATGTTATACCTTAGGGCTTTTGCCTCCGTATAATGCAATGGATTTTCTTACATGCATGAATGCAGGCCTGGGGATAGGTCAGGCAATAAGCATTTTCGATAAGAAGAAAAAAGTTATAGCTCTTGCCGGTGATTCTACTTTTTATCATTCTGGAATCCCTGTTCTGCTTAACGCCGTCCAAAACAATGTGAATATTCTTTATATTATTTTAGACAACAGCTGGACCGCTATGACCGGACATCAAAAGACCCCTTCCACCCAAAAAGATATAGACGGCAAACCGTCTCCAAATGCTTTAAATTTAAAGGATTTAGTAAAATCGCTCGGTGTTTCTTATGTAAAAAGCCTTGACCCTAACAGCGTAAAAAGATTTGCGTCCCAGATAAAAAGCGCTTTAAAAGAACCAGGCGTAAAAGTATTAATCGCTAAAAGGGAATGTGTTCTGCAAGAAATCAGAAGAAATAAAATCTTGAAGAAAAATGAAGCGGGATTTTCGGAATCAGGCGAATCTTTATATGAAATTCAAAAGTCGAGATGCGTAAAATGCAACGAATGCTTCGTCGAACTTGCCTGTCCTGCTATTATTTTAAAGAAAGATGCGGAAGATGAAGCCGATTTTTATTATATAGATCCTGCTTCCTGCGTAAAATGCGGCGTCTGCTATGAGATATGCCCGAACAGCGCGATACGCAAAGTTGAATTTGACCTGAAACCTGCATTTAAGTTAAGTCGAAAAAATGCAGATAAAGGTTTTAATGCAGTTCAAGTTAATGTTAATGTGTAATTGAATTTAAAGATGAAATAAATGAAAAAATTTAACATTGCAATAGTCGGTTTAGGCGGTCAGGGCATTATAACAATGGGAACGGTAATGAAAGATGCCGCCTTAAGTTCAGAATTGCAGGACGTATCCGGTTCAGAAAGAAGAGGCGGCGCTCAGAGGGAAGGTTATGTCGAAACGTTCGTAAAATATATTTTTTATGAAAACGAATCTGAAATGAGTAGTCCAAGAAAAAATATGCATTCTCCTATGATAGAATCTGGAGGGGCCGATGCGCTGATATCGTTAGAGCCTTTAGAAACATTAAGAGGAGCTCGCTATCTAAACAAAAATTCAATAGTAATCTTCAATCAAACTCCTTATATTCCGATAAGCGTCAGAATGGGACAGACTTCGTATCCCGAAATTTCTTTTATCGTTTCAGAGCTTAGAAAAATAACCGAAAATATATTTTTTTACGATTTTGATGCGATTTCCATAGAAAATTTTAATTCACTTACTCAAAAAAATATAATTGCCCTTGGCGCTCTCTTTGCAAAGACGGATATTCCTATAGACATTACGGCGATAGAAAATATCCTAATGGAAGGAAAAGGCGCCGAAAATAATTTAAAGGCTTTTAATTTAGGTTTGAAACTGTGAAAGGAATTGAATTAGAACAACTTATTGAGGATATAGAATCTTTTATTATCGACAATAAAGAACGTTTTACGGTAATGTCCGCCGCTTCCGATGAAAAATCTCTAATAAAATTAAAAAATTATATGAGAGATAAAGGCGAAATGTATTTCAAGACTTCCAAATCGGACGGGTTAAAATTTTTAAAGGACATAAAAGTAAACAAGTGCGTAAAATGCAGGTTAAGCATATCACGAAAGCAGATAGTTTTTGGAGAAGGCAGTCCGGAAAGTAAGTTAATGTTTATAGGTGAAGCTCCGGGCGCCGAAGAAGACAATACCGGGAGACCTTTTGTGGGCAGGGCGGGGCAGCTTTTAACAAAAATCATCGAATCCATAAATCTTAAGAGAGAAGATGTTTATATCGCAAATATAATAAAATGCAGACCTCCGGAAAATAGGAATCCGATGGAAGACGAAATCACCTTATGCGCTCCGTTTCTGAAAGAACAGATTTCGATAATCAAACCGGAAATAATTTGCACGCTGGGAAAATTTTCTACTGAATTTATTATAGGAACAGATAAGGGCGCAATATCTTCGGTAAGAGGAAAGGAGTTTAATTATGAAGGTATAACCGTAATACCGACTTATCACCCTTCATATTTATTAAGAAACCCTGGCGCCAAAAGAGAAACATGGGAAGATATGAAAAAGATAAGAGGATTGTATTTTAAAAATTAATTTTAAAAATAAATTAATTTAAAAAAAATTAGTATATAATGTTTATAGCAATTAAATTAATTAGACAAAATTTCCCTCTTTTGAGAGGGGGAGGGGCGGCGGCCGTTGGGCCAATGGGGTGCTTAATATATGGCTTATTTAGCGGATTTTTTAATATTTTTTGCTTTTATATTAGTTATTACGGATTTCTTTGCAATGAGTTACGGCGTTTTTACAGCCGCCGGGGCAATTTTTTTTGTGGTCGGAACCGTTATTCTTTTTTCGATTATGCATAGTGTCCCCGCCTTTTTCATAAGGATTGTCCTTCCTACTTATATTACTTTAACGGTGTTTGTTTCTATTTTTGTTTACTTAGGATATAAAGCATATAGATCTAAGGTTAAAATAGGCGAATCCACTTTAATAAACGAAAGGGGGGAGGTCGCTAAGGACATTAGAGAGGGAGGAGAAGGCAAGATTCTTGTTAACGGCGAATTATGGACGGCTTTTTCGGATAACGAAATAGTAAAGGGTTCAAAAGTAGTTATAATAGAAATCGATAATAAACTCAGGCTTAAAGTCAAGCCTATAGAGAATACAAAATAAATTAATAGCTTAATTGGAGGATATATGAATGCAGGTTCGATTTTCTTTGCAGTTATAATAATCGTTGCGATAATTGTAATTTTAAATGCGGTAAGAATTATAAACGAATACGATAGGGCAGTTATTTTCAGGTTAGGCAGGGCAATCAAAGTCAAAGGTCCGGGGTTAATACTTCTATGGCCGGTCATAGATAGAATGGTGAGGGTAACTCTAAGGATAATCACTCTTGACGTTCCGCCGCAGGATGTTATTACCAAGGATAACGTGACCCTAAAAATCAGTGCGGTAGTATATTATAAAGTTGTAGACCCGTTAAATGCCATAGTTCAGGTTTACGATTACAATTATGCGGTGTCTCAGCTGGCGCAGACGACTTTAAGAAGCGTATGCGGCGAGGGAGAACTCGATAAACTCTTGTCGGAAAGAGAAAAAATCAATATGGAGATTCAGGATATATTGGACAAGCATACCGGTTCATGGGGTATCAAAGTTACGGTGGTAGAACTTAAGCAAATCGACTTGCCGCAGGATATGCAGAGGGCGATGGCAAGGCAGGCGGAGGCGGAAAGGGACAGAAGAGCGAAAATAATCAATGCCGACGGCGAATTTCAGGCGGCGCAACGCTTAAGCGATGCGGCTAAAATCATCTCTGAAAATCCTATAGCGCTTCAACTTCGCTATCTTCAAACATTAAATGAAATTTCTTCAACAAACAATACAACGATGATAATGCCGATTCCGCTCGATATCATAAGGGAAGTGGGCAAGAGTTTTAGCAATAGCGGTTCTAAATAATAATCATGATTTTGAAACAGAGGATTACAAAATGGAAATAGGGATGATCGGTCTCGGCAGGATGGGAATGAATATGGTGTTAAGACTTTTAGAGGGCGGACACAGGGTTGTGGTTTTTAACAGAACCGTTTCCAAAGAAGAGATGGTTATAAACAAAGGAGCAATCGGTTCGAACTCGGTCAAGGAGTTTACAGGAAAACTCGCGGCTCCGAGGATCGTATGGCTTATGGTTCCAAGCGGGGAACCGACGGATGCTATGTTAAACGAAGTTTTGGAATATGTCGAAAAGGGCGATATAGTTATAGACGGAGGCAATTCATATTATAAGGATTCCATAAGGAGAGCCGAACTCTGCGGCGAAAAAGAAATTAAATTTATGGACTGCGGCACGAGCGGAGGCATCTGGGGATTAAAAAACGGCTATTGTTCTATGATAGGAGGGGAAGACGAAACGTTCAAACACTGCGAACCTATTTTCAAAACGCTTGCGCCGGAAAACGGTTATTTGCACGTCGGACCCCATGGTTCGGGACATTTCGTAAAAATGGTTCATAATGCCATAGAATACGGCATGATGGAAGCATATGCGGAAGGGTTCGAAATTATGAAAGCCAGCGATTTCGATATAAACCTCGAGAGGGTTTCAGGGTTGTGGAATCATGCATCGGTAGTGCGCTCATGGCTATTGGAACTTGCAAATAATGCTCTTAAAGAAGACCCTGAACTTAATAATCTTAAACCCATAGTAGATGATTCGGGAGAAGGAAGGTGGACGCTTAACGAGGCGATAGATAAAGCCGTCCCGGCGCCTGTTCTTGCCGATTCGGTTTTTATGCGTTTCAGGTCGAGGCAGGAAAATTCGTTTGCCGCAAGGATGCTAGCGGCATTAAGACATCAATTCGGAGGGCATCCGATACATAAATAAAAAGCGCGTTTTTTCTGCAAAGGCTGAAGCGGCGGTAGTAGCTGCATTAAAAGTTATAAAAGTTAATAAAGGGTATTATTATGTTTATAGACGTAAGTATGGACATAAGAGACGGCATGCTGCACTGGCCCAGCGATCCGGCGGTAGAAATAGATAATTATTCGGATATAAAAAAAGGAGCCGCCGCAAACAACAGCAAAATTACCTGCGGCGTTCACACGGGGACGCATATGGATGCGCCGAAGCATTTTATAGACGACGGAGCAGGAATAGATAAGTTTAATCTTAACACGCTTATCGGTCATTGCAGGGTTATAGAAGTTCCTGCGGGAATTTCGCCTATATCTAAAGAATTTCTTGAGCCTCTAAACATAAAAACCGGCGGGAGGATTCTTTTTAAGACAAAAAATTCGGAATGGATTAATAACGGCGACAGAAATTTTCATACCGATTACGTGTACGTAAATCCTGAAGCATCTAAATATATGGTTGAAAGGGGGGTCGTGCTGGTCGGGGTGGATTATCTTTCGGTAGAGGGTTACCATGTCGGTCACGATACCCATAAAACTTTGCTAGGAGCAGGGGTTGTCATAATCGAAGGGCTTAATCTTTTTAATGTGCCCGCAGGAGATTACAAACTTATCGCGCTACCCGTTAAAATTAAGGATTCTAACGGCGCTCCGGCGAGGGTTATACTGGAAAAATAAATTAAAAAAATAAAGGCGGTGAATAAATGGCTGACATGAAACCTTCCATAATAGTAATTTTCGGGGCAAGCGGAGATTTAGCGCACATAAAAATATTTCCTGCATTATATAGCTTATGGGAAGACGGCTTTTTCCCCGATAATTTCTTCATTGTCGGTTTTGCGAGAACAAAGATGGACGACGACACTTTTAGAAAAACTATTTTTGATTCCTTAAATGTAAATTGCAGAAAAAAACCGATAGACGAAGACGGATTTTCAAGCTTCTCGAAGTATGTATTTTATTTAACTTTAAAATACGACGACGATTCAAGTTATCACGAATTAGGCAGTTTTATAGAATCTAAAGCAAAAGAATATAAGATGCCTAAAAACGTGGTTTATTATCTTTCCACTCCGCCGAGCGTTTATCTTAACGTAATAGGCGGCATCGACAACGCAAAACTCATTTCCTATGAATATAAAGGCGACAATTTTTCGAGGATTGTCATAGAAAAGCCTTTCGGTTACGATTATGAAAGCGCAAAAAATTTAAACGGCAAAATTCTTTCGGTATTTGAAGAAGAAGAGGTTTACCGGATAGACCATTACCTTGGAAAAGAAACCGTGCAGAATATACTTGCCTTCAGATTTGCGAATGCTATTTTTGAGCCTATATGGAATAATAAATTTATAGACCATATTCAGATATCCGCATTAGAGCCCATAGGCGTAGGTTTCAGGGCAGGTTATTTTGATAAAGCCGGCATTATCAGGGATATGATGCAGAACCATATGATGCAACTGTTGTCGCTTGTTGCCATAGAGCCTCCTCCGCTTCCGGATGCAGACGATTTAAGAAACGAGAAGGTAAAACTTTTAAAAAGCGTCAGACCGCTCAGCTTAAACGATATAAAAAATTATACGGTAAGGGGGCAGTACGACAGGGGAACAATAGGCAATAAGCAGATTTTAAGCTATAAGGAAGAAAAAGGGGTGCCGCCGGATACGCTTACCGAAACTTATGCCGCCCTAAAACTTTTTATCGACAATTATAGATGGGCAGGAATACCGTTTTATTTAAGGTCTGGCAAAAGGCTGAAAATACATAAAACGGAGATAGCTATTTTCTTTAAAAAATTGCCGTACAGCTTATTTGCCAAAATCGGAATAGAGAATATAAAACAAAATTCTATAATTATAACTATTCAGCCTAATGAGGGAATAGCAATAAATTTCGGCGCCAAGACCCCCGGGTTCAAACTTGATATAGAGCCTGTCAATATGGTGTTTAATTATAAATCGTCGTTTAAACTTTCCCCGCCTGATGCTTACGAAAGGCTTATATATGACATAATAGTGGGCGACCAGACTCTTTTTGCAAGATATGATGATATGCTTATCGCCTGGCAGTTAATTACATCCATAATTAACGGCTGGTCAAAAATGGAAAATCCTGTTTTTCCTAATTATGAAGCCGGGTCGTTTGGTCCTAAAGAAGCGGATAACCTTATTAATTCCGATGGCAGAAGTTGGAATAATAACTAATCTTTGTAAGAACTCATAAATATTTTTTATCTATTTTTTTTTACAAACTCATATAAATCCTCAGGAGATAAGCCTGCCAGCTTGTAAAGGTCTTCCGGCTTGCCGGACGAACTGTAAAACATAGCGCCCATTTTTCTGAACTTTACGGAAATGCTATTTTCGGCCAGCAAAGAACCTATTGCCGTTCCTACGCCCGTTTTGATGTTATGGTCTTCTATCGTTACTATAAAGCCTGTTTTTGCGGCAAGGCGAAGATCTTCTGCGTCTATGTCGCTGGGGCAGGAGACGTTTAAGAGCATCGGGCTTATGCCGTCTTTTTGAAGCATTTCGCATCCTTTAAGGGCGTGCGGGAGCATATTGCCGGTAGATATAACGGCAACGTCTTTTCCATTTCGTATTATATCCATTTTGCCGTATTTAAATTCGTAGTTTTCTCCAAAAAATGGCTTTTCGTTTTCGTCTAGTATAACGGGGATGATAGACCTGCCCATTATAAGTCCGAAATTTCCCTTATGCGTTGCAATGTACCTTGTAGCCCTGTCGGTCTGATTAGGGTCTGCCGGCAGAATAACCTTAAAGCCGAACATAGAGTTAAGAAGTCCGAAATAATCTATGCACTGGTGGGTTTTTCCGTCTTCTCCGACGTCTATGCCGCAATGGGTGCAGACCACCTTTAGATTTGCGTGGTTTATATCGTTAAGCCTCTGTTGGTTGTAAACTTCGTCGATGCCGAATACGCCAAAGTCGGCAAAGAAGGTAAGTATGTTCTCGGTCGATAACGCTCCAGATATGCTTGCCGTGTTATGCTCTTCAATGCCGGATTCAAAGAAGTTATCGGGGAAGGCTTTTTTAAAAGCTCCGGTCTTGACGGAACCTTCTAAGTCACAATCGAACACGGCAAAAGGTATATTCGCGGAACCGGTTTTTTCTTTATATGCGTCTGCGATATCCGCAAGGGCATTGCCGAATCCTGAGCGGTTGTCCGTATTTTTTTCGCGCGTATAGACTATTTTTTTGCCGTCAGGCTCCAGGATGAAAAAGTTGTCTTTTCTCTCATTAAGATGTTCAAATGGCACCCCCATTTTCTTTTTATTTATAAGTTCGTAGATATCGTCTTTTTCGCCGAGTTCGGCAAGCCCCTTTTTGCAGTCTTCGACACTTAAAGCTGCCCCATGGAATTTGGCCGCATTTTCCATAAAAGAAACGCCTTTTCCCATAATTGTACCGGCAATTATCGCGATGGGCAATGGAACAGAGTGTGCTTCTTTGATCGCTTTGTATATTTCGTTGAAGTCATGGCCGTTTATTTCGATAACGTGAAATCCGTCGGCTTTAAAGTTTTCTGCTATATTGTCAGGCATTATGTCGTTTGTTTTTCCGCCTATCTGGAGCCCGTTTTTATCTACTATTACCGTAAGATTGTTTAATTTGTATTTTACCGCAAACCTTCTTGCCTCTCCAATCTGACCTTTTGTCTGTTCACCGTCTCCCATAACACAGTATATCTTATTGTTAAGATTATTTAGTCTTGAGCTTATCGCAAATCCGCACGCAGCCGAAAGCCCCTGCCCCAGGTTTCCGGTATCCCATTCAACGCCTGGAACTACTTTCTCTACATGCCCTTCGAAAGGGTAACCCGCTGTTCTGAACCCGAGAATCGCATAGTTGACGTCAAAAAAGCCGTAATTACCGAGGGCGGAATAAACCCCTGGAGAAGTATGACCGTGGCTTATGACAATCCTGTCCCTTTCAGGCTTAAACGGATTTTTGGGATCTACGTTGGAAAAACCGTAGAGTACGGCATATATGTCTATAGACGACATCGAACCGCCCGGGTGCCCTGAAGCCGCCAAAGTCGTCATTCTTAAAATATCTCCTCTGCATTTTTGGGTAAAATTTGATAAAAATTCAATTTCTTCTTTAGTCAGGCTTTCTCTGTCAAAACCCTTTTTAATGCCCATAATATCAAATGCCTCCAAGAATTAAATATAATTAAATATATGTTTTAATATATTTTAAGTCAAACTAAAATGTTAATAAATGTTAATATTATATATGATATTTTTATATGATATTTGAAATATTTTTGATAGAATTAAGAAGTTTTTCATAAGAATCTTCAAAAGATTTTACTCCGTCCGATTGAAGTTTCTCGCCTACGTTATTTAAATTTATTCCGAATTCCGACAGTTCTTTTATTGTTCTAAGAGATTCATCAAGTTCTTGAGATGCGGTACCTGGCAGTATGTTTCCGTGGACTGCGATATGTTCGATAGTTTCGTCTGGAAGGGTGTTTATAGTGTTTTTGCCTATAAAAGGTTCAACGTATTTTAAATCATGGTATGCCGGATTTTTTGTGCTGGTGCTGGCAAATAAAAGACGCTGTATATTGGCGCCGTTCTCTTTAAGGGTACTAAATTCTTTGCCGTTAAAAATTTCGTTAAATTTATTAAAAATCATTTTTGAATTTGCTACGCCTGCTTTGCCTAGTAGATTTGTAAGTTTTTCTTTTTTTGCAGGTTCGGTGGCGCCAGCAATTAAATCGTTTAATAATTTATCGACAAGGGTATCGACGCGGCTTATAAAAATACTTGCTACGGAATGAATATTTTCCACATTCAGCCCGTTTTTCAGAGCGGCCTTCAATCCTTTTATGTAAGCGTTTGCTACATCTATATAATGATTTAAAGAAAACATCAGAGTAACGTTGATGTTTATTCCTTTTGATATCAGCGCCGAAACGACGTCAAGCCCTTCTTTGGTTGCCGGAATTTTAATAAGGACGTTTTTTTCGCCTATTAGAGAAGATATCCTAACCGCTTCGTTTATAGAAGTTTCGGCATCGGTTGCAATATTCGGTGGAACTTCTATACTGACGAAGCCGTCTTTTCCGCCGGATTTTTCATAGACCGGCATGAGTATTTTTGCGGCGCTTTTTATATCTTCCCTTGTAAGCGTATCGTATATTTCAAAAGGAGTTAATTTTTTTGATGAAAGGGATTTAATTGCTTCGGGATAGCCGCATTTTCCGGAATTAATCGCTTTTTCGAATATCGATGGGTTTGACGTTATACCGGTTATAATCCCGTTTTGGACCAATTTAGCAAGATCCCCGGAGTCTATCATACATCTAGAAATATTATCGAGCCATGGACTTTGACCAAAAGATTGCATTTCTTTAAATCGACCGCTCTTTGAAAGAACAAAATCGACGTTCATAATTATATCCGCCCCTTTTTAATAAATTAATTTTATTTATTTTTAAAAAACAGCCAGTTATTTTCTCCAGCTTTGGCAAATTTTAATAATGTATATTCCCCAGTCAATTTCTTACCATTAAAATGTAATATATATTTTGATTTATCTTTTTTAATTATGCTATATGTTCCGCCATCCCAAATTTTTACTTCTCCTGCTCCATAATGACCTTCCGGTATTATTCCTTCAAAACCGGCATAAGAAAGCGGGTGGTCTTCAACCTTTATCGCAAGGTTCTTTTTTCCATGTTCCAACGGAGGTTCCTTGGGCAGGGCAAAAGAAGTTAATATCCCGTTTTCTTCTATTCTTAAATCCCAGTGAAGATGACTTGCGTGATGCTCGTGAACCACGAATATTTTATCCACTTAAAAATTATATCATAAAATAATTTATAATTTATGAAGATAACAGGCTTAATAAATTTTAGTAATGTTATTTTTTATTATTTTATAATATAATGGCATTAATTGATAATAAAAAATAAAAACCCAAATCCCGATTTAGGATTTTATATATATGGATTGCTGGAATTACTTAATAATGTCATTGCGAGGACCCGTCATTGCGAGCGCAGCGAAGCAATCTCGCTTTAGATTGCTTCGCTGCGCTCGCAATGACGGGATATTGGAATTTATTAAATAGTTTCTAAATCGGGATTTGGGAAAAATATCTAAGCAGGCAAAAAGTTAAATATTAAAAATGGCGGCTAAAAATTCTAATATCTGGAATGCTCTTTTAAGGATATATATTGGGTTGTTTTTTCTTTACGCGGCGCATTTTAAGCTAAAC
>JAKASB010000119.1 GCA_021828255.1 bacterium
AGTTAAAGGGGACAGATTTTAAATCTGTCCCCTTTAACTCCTCATGCAATCCGTCATTGCGAGCATAGCAGTGAAGTAATCCCCGTTTTTTAATCGTATTCTAACAGTTCCTTTCTAACCCTGTTTATATCGCCTGCGTTAAGTTCAAACGGAAAACTCCTGATGTTTTTCGGCGATGAATCTCCGAAGGGTCTGTTGCATGCCGAAATTTCGGTTTTTCCCGGACAGCCTGTAGTTTGGAAAGCGGTACCTCTTTCTATTATTTCCGCTACGTTTTTAAAAGGGATTCCGAAATCCACGACTCTTCCGTCATTCCCAAATTTCATATCTTCGGCTCTTCCCATATCATAGTCTATTATGTGTCTTGCCGTCTGAATCCTCCTATACTGACCGGCGGGACACTGCGGATGGTTTTCAAGTTTTGACCCTTTTTCCTGATAAAAAGAAAAAAGATGCGACCTTGCGCCCCTATCCCTGACGGACTGCATCCTGAAAATCATATCCCGTTCCGTTTCGCCCAAACCAACCACAAGATGACATCCAACCTTATTTTTGCCGAAAACGGAAACCGAATAGTCCAGTATATCGTTATATTTTTCCCATCTGTGCGGACCGCCTACGCCTCTTCCCCTGAATTTGTCAAACAGTTCCGGGGTAGCGGCATCCAGCGCAACTGTTACCATATCTGCGCCGTATTCTTTAAAGCGGTTTATATCATCGTGCTTTAATATCGTGGGGGTCATAAGTATAGAAACCGGACAGTGCAGTTCGTTTGTAAATCTTTTTAAAATCGTGAAAGTGTCGTCTTTCGCCTTTTCATGCGTTATCATAGAAATACAGATTCTATACACTATATTATGCTTTTTAAGGGTGGATTCGATAATATCGCCGGTCTTAAATACAGGCCAATCGACTCTTATAAAACTCTTGTCGTTATATTCTCCTTCCCTAGATTTTTGAAGTCCGCAATATGCGCAGTTAGCCCTACATCCCTCGTCGTAGGTAAGAAGAACATTTATACAGTGCAGACAGGCATTGCGGTAAAATATTCCCGGCACGAAATCCATAGTCATTGCCGCCGCAAGGCTCACTTTTAAATATTCCGGGGAATTACCGTAATAAATATTATTTTTTTCATTTTCATAATTTTCATAATTTAAATTTTCTACAGCCGCTATTCCATTCATATCGTACATCTCCTCCGTTTTTATTTTTTATTTAAACATTTTAAATAAAACATTGACCCCAAGCGAAGTTTCTCCGTTGAATTTTCCTTCATAAGCATCTTCTTCTTTTTTGTACTTATAGCATAAAGGCGAAGAAACATCTATTAACAGTGCTTTTATTCCGCTTTTCTTAAAGGCATCGTTTCTTTTTATATAAAACTCCTTGCAGCAAAATCCTATATAAGACTTAACGTCATTTCTTTTGAGTTCGTCCAGAGTTTCAACGAGATTTTCGTAATTAATAACCGTTTTAGGCGTAATCCCATACATTGCCGCAAATTTATATGCCGTTCCAGTTTCACATTCTCCGCAGGATATACATTTATCTTTGCTTCTGTATTCGCAATCCGCTTTTTTTGCGCAATACGGCAGAAGAAGATATTCCGCGGACGAAATATCTTCCGGTTTCATTCCGTTTGCGAAAATAAATCTCGATAAATCTTCTTCTTTGATTCCGGTGTTTTTAGAAAAATTAATTTTATTGATAATTTGGATAACGATATTAAAAAAATCTTCTTTGCCGACATTTTGAAATTTCGGCTTAAACTTTTCAAAATAATCGTCTATTTTAAATATTGCCTCATCTAAAAGCGTATCTTTAAGACAGCTTTCTAAATCATTGATAGTTCTTGCCGGAGAGACAAAATAGTCGCCCGTAAAATAAATATATTTCAATAAACTTCTTTTTTCATCGACCTTTGCGTAAGTCTTAAAAAGCCCTCCACTGCATTTATAGATTTCGGAAACCATTTTTGTTTTAACGGGGTCAAATTCATTCAAATAAACCCACTCTTTCGACCCGTAAAACGAACGATTTTCTTTTAGAAAATTTTCTTCTTCCGGCGATATTTCAGATTCGTAAAAATCTAAATCTAAATGTTCTTTGAATCCTGAAAGAATAGCAGGTTTGATCCGGTTTAACTCCGGTATATATCCTAAAATGTTTTTAACGGACGTTATTCTTGAAAGAATGGAATTAAAATTTTTAGATGTCAATTTTTCGATGGGAATTTTTAGCGATTTCATCATATTTTCAGGATTAAAATCTAAAAGGAGCGTCCCTTGAAAAAAATAAACCGAAGATTCATATGTGCCGCCTGTCCCTGAAATCTTGCGCCCTCCTACCTCTATATCATTCCTTGGTCTGAATTCCGCATCAATTCCAAGTTTGTTTATCCCCTTAGCGAAAGCGGCGCAAATATTTTTCGTTAAATTTTCGAGGCTGTTCAGTTTAATGCTTTTAGAAGAAAAAACAAGCTCCCAGCCAAGCATCATTTCATCAAAATATAATGCTCCTCCGCCGGTAATTCTCCTTCCTATTCCAATGTTTTTTTCTTCGCAATAATCGCGTCTTATCTCGCTAAAGACGGACTGATGATATCCCGCCAGAACGCAGGGTTTAAACCTTAAAAAACGGAAAGTATCCCCTATTAGTCCCTCTTTTCTAAGTTCTACGAGGGATTTATCCATGCAGATATTATACGAAAAATCGTTTAAACCGGTATCTATTACCCTGAACATATTCATTATACGATTTTATTATACATAATTCCATTGACCGCTGTTACCCAAATCCC
>JAKASB010000032.1 GCA_021828255.1 bacterium
CCGATCATAATCGTATAGATGCACGCAGTTTAGTTATGCATAGGGTTATTGCCAAAAAACTTATGCAAAACCCGGAACTCTTGCAAAAAGCTAAAGATAATATTAAAAGATGGCGCATGCAGGGCGTGGAAGTTTCCGCTTTTAAAGAATGGGAAAATATTATAGATAGCGGATTAAATAATGTTATTAGGATTATAACGGCAAATACGGAAGAAAGTGCAAGATTAAGACAATCCACGCCTTTTACCGGTATTTTAACGCCTAAAGAGAGGAAAGATATTTATGAATCGTTTACAATTGGAACACATAATAAGGGCAGCTGGAGCGATATCAAACGATAAGAAGATAGTAGTTATAGGAAGCCAATCTATTTTGGGGCAGTTTCCTGATGCTAAACCAGATTTATTGACATCCCAGGAGGCGGATGTTTATCCGAAAAATAAGCCGGAACTTGCGGATTTAGTCGATGGCAGTATAGGTGAAGCTTCGTTCTTTGAAGATACCTTTGGATATTATGCCCATGGGGTAGGAAAAGAAACGGCAATTTTACCTCTCGGATGGAAAGCCGCCTTGTGTCTGTTGAAAACGAAAATACAAAAGGAATAAAAGGGCTATGTCTAGATGTCCATGATTTGGTTTTATCAAAATATGCGGCCGGCCATGAGAAAGATATCAAATTCGCAAAACTTTGTATAGAATATAAGAGTTATTTAAATACTAATGTCGCAAATATGATGCCTTGGCTCGAAAATATCAAAAGAGAGGAACTACAGGATAGTTTCGAAGGAAGACAACGGAGCCGCTGTTAAGCAGATTTATGGGGGCATTATAAATAGAAGCGCCGTTTATTTGCCTCATTACGCTTATTGAACTTGTTACAATATATTGGAACTCAGTTAAGGAATAAACAAATTAAAAGTTATTAACAAAATATGTTTTATCATTGACATTTTAGTTATCAAGTATTATATATTAGGATATATATTTAAAATAAATAATATTAATTCATTTTTAATTAAACGTTATTATTAAAGGAGAAATTAATAATTATGGACAATCGGTTGCTCGACAAACAACAATTAAACAAGATTAATACTAAATCTTCTAATCGTTTATTCATATTATTAACGGCAGTTTTTACGATTCCGGCAATATTTTTTTTGATATTATCCTTTTTAAAACTTGACCTGATTCTTACAATAGTTACCTTGGTACTCTCCTCTATATTTTATTTAACGTTATTTTTTATTAATAGATTTTTTAGAAAAAAAGCCGGGGCGGTAAATAGTTTTATAAACGATTTTTTATATAAAGACAAAGACCTTCGCAAACATCTTAGACATATTAATTTTTTTGGAATAGACGATAAAGTAAACGAACTTTTTGATAATCTCTATAATATTTTTCAAAAAGCATTAAGTTCGACAAATAATGTTGTGGTTGATGCAAAACTGGAAAGCGGCAAAATGGAAAAAACATATAAAGACAATGAGTCTTTGGTTAGTCAGATTTCGTCTATTTCGAGTGCTATAGACGAAATTATTATGTCGCATAAGGAAATGACCAAAAGTGCCAAATTTGCACAAAATTCTTCCAATGAATCGTTCAAACGTGCTCAGGAAGGCAACCTTATGATTGAAGATATAATTTCGGAAATTAAAAACGTTTCTTCTTCTATCGAAAAATTACGCGAAACAATGAAAATCCTCGACGACAGATCTAAAGAAATCGGGGACGTTATTTCGTTGATAAGCGACATAGCCGACCAGACAAATCTGCTATCCCTTAATGCCGCAATTGAAGCTGCCAGAGCCGGGGAACAGGGAAGAGGATTTGCCGTTGTAGCGGATGAAGTGAAAAAGCTTGCGGAAAGAACCAGCAAATCCACTTCTGATACAAAACAAATAATCGAAAGACTTTTTGACGAAACTTCAAAAACTGTCGAAGCTATAAAATATTCCGCAGAAGAAGTAAAAAAAATAACCGAAAAAACCAGAACCGCCGAAGACATTTTTAAAAATATTATGAATGCGGTAAAAGACGAAAAAAGCAATATAGATATAATATCATCTTCGGCAGAACAGCTTGAAATAGCCGTAGCCGATGTCGAGAAAAACCTTTTAATAGTTCAAAAAGTTTCAGGGGAAACCGCAAAAACCACAAAGAAATCCAAAGAAATAAGCTCCTCTCTTGCAAACTCTGCATATGAACTGCAAAAAGAATTAAGCGATATTAAACTGTATTTATTTGGAATCGCTCCATTAGAAGCCGCTCTTGTTATGAAAAAGAAGTTCGAGCCTTTAATAAAATATTTAAACACAACTTTAAATTTAAAATTTGAATCCTTAGTAGCATCAAGCTATGAAGATTCGATTGAAGATATAGGAAAAGGTACGGCTATGATAGCCTATATGACGCCTTCGACTTATTTAAACGCGCATAAAAAGTATGGAGTAAAGCCTATTGTTTTTGCGATAAAGAATGGTTCCCCTACTTATAAAAGCGCTATAGTAGCCGCCAAAAATTCGGCTATTAATACTATAACAGATATAAAGGGAAAGAAAGTAGCATTTGGGGCAGAAATGTCTACCGGTTCTACCTTAGTACCCAAGGCTATGATTAAATCTGCCGGCATCACTTTAGAAAACCTTGCGTTATACGAATACCTTGGAGCTCACGACGTTGTTGTTAAAGCTGTAATTGAAGGCGAATTCGATGCGGGTTGCGTCATGGATTCGGTGGCGGAAGAATATAAAGATTCGGTAAAAGTTATTGCTTACTCTGAACCTATACCTCAATTTCCTATCTGTATAAGCGGCGGTATAGATAAAGATTTAGAGAGCAAAATAAAAAAATTGCTTTTAGACATTACGGATTTAAACATACTTAAGGCTATAGACAAAGGTTACACTTCATTTATAGAAGCAGGAGAAAGAGATTTTGAATCTATTGCAAAAATACTGAAAATATAATATAAAGATACCCCTTTTATAATTATCAATCATAAATACACGGTATCCTGCCGGTATCCGGTTTTTAAAAACAGCAGGATATAATCTCTTAAATGGCGGGTAATTAAAAAGTTGTGTTTCACATGGTTATGCCCGTTTTTTCCAAGCTGTTTCGCATATTCAGGATTTTGAAGAATCTGCTTTGCGTATAAAGCGGTTCCTTCGATTGTTCTGGATAAAAGTCCGGAATATTTGTGGGTAATTTGAAGCGGTATGCCCCCTACTGCTGATGCTACCACAGGTTTGGATTTCCATAAGCCTTCAGAAACGGTAAGACCAAAACCTTCTTTTATGGATTTTTGCAATATTACGGTTGACGCTCTCTGGAGAGCGTTTATTTCGATATTACTGATGGGGGGAAGATTTAAAACGAATATATCTTTATCTCCGCCCGCCTTCTCGAGAACTTCGTTGTAAACTTCCGTTCCTTCGGGATCGTCCGTCGCCGCTCCGCCGGCAAGAACGAGCTGACAATCGACGTATTTTTTAACTAGCCTGTAAACATCAATAACTCCTAATGGGTCTTTTAACCTGTCAAATCTGGAAATCTGGGTCATTATCCGCCTTTCCGGATTTATATGAAATCTTTCGAGAACTTGGTTAATGGTTTCTACCTGCAAATCTTTATTTTTATCGGACAGAGGGTCTATTGACGGAGCGATTAATATCTGAGGTATTTTAAGTTTTTTGGCAAAAAGAGGAGAAGAAAAAACAGAATAATCGTATTTTTCGATAAATCTTTTTAAAAAATTGAACGTATTTGTATTAGCCGAGCTTAAATCTATATGGCATCTCCATATAAATTTCTTTTCCTTAAAGCCGTTTTTACCCTTTACATTTATTAATCCTATCGGCTGGGGATCGTGTATAAATATAATGTCGCCAAGGAGATTGATTTCTTTTAGATTTTCATCCGTAACATCGAGAAAATGCCTGAAATCACTTTCCGATATGTTTTCTTCAACCCCGTGCAAAGAGTTATGAATTTTTTTGGTTATTTCAAAAAACCTCTCGCCGCCTTTTATAAAATCCCATCTCGCATCTACCCCAATTTCTTTTAAAAGAGGGATTATCCTTGAAAGAATTTCGGCAACACCGCCGCCTACCGAAGTAGAATTTATGTTTTGAATAATTTTGCCGTTTAAATAAGAACCTAATTTTTTAATTTCTTCTATTGTCTCTTCGCCTACTATATCAGCATAATCTTTTATTGACCTCATTTTATATCCTTTTATTGTTATTTAATTAAATTATTTAATAATTTTAAAGATATCTTTCGGTATAATTTATGATTTGTTCCTTAAGTTTATCTATAGTAACGGAATAAGGGTCAAGATTCGCAATTTTAGCGGCTAAATCAGGAAGTTGAAGTTCATTCTTAATCCATATCGAGAAATCGTCTAATCCGAAGATTGGTCTAAAATGAGACTCGAAAAAATGATAATACACCGAAAAAATAGTGATGTTTTTTAAAATATCGTGAAATTCTCTTAGCGAATATGCTTCTTTTCCGGTAGACATTACGAAAGTAATCGCCTTCATAAAATTAAATCTTTCGTTCATTTCAACTCGCCTGGTTTTTAAATCTTTAGATATAAAAGCCGTTAATCTTTTTACTAATTCCTGTTTATAATTATCCATGGTATTATAATTAAACATATCCATACTCGTGATCTCTTCCCCTAACAGTTTTTCTCCAAGCGTATAGATAACCCAGTGCGCGAAATCGTTAGGGGCATCCGGAATGACGTAATGGTGCTGTATAAGATAATGGTGGGTATGATAATAAATAATCGAACTGTCTGCTTTTTTTATTCCGTCTAAGAGTTCTTTTAAATTTAAAGCGTAAATGCCGGTAAGCTGAGGTAATGTCAGCCTCGTATAAAACTTAAACGGATATTTTACCGTCGCTTCCATTTTTCTTTCTCCTTTTTAATACATAAGACAATATTATATCCCTTACCGGATCTTCATAAATCTGCGGCGTATGAACTTCTGCCGCGACAAAATAGCTGGTAAGGGAAACATCGACTACTCTGATAACCGGAGGCGGATTTTTTTCTATTAAATTGCCTTCCGGCATGTTTTTGTTATCGTTCGTTAAATAATTATATAAGTCTATTTTAAAACTTTCGAAATCGACGTCCTTATCTAGTTCAAACCTGACTCTTACCAACTTTCCAGTCGTATTGTTATAATTTGTCACTAACGCCTGCATTAGGATGTTATTCGGCGCCCTCATAGTAAAACCGTTGTCTTCTATAATCGTCGTAAAAAGCATATTAATATCTTTTATAACTCCGGTATATCCTGGTTTGACCGCTTCATGTTGATATGTGGACATTAAAAGGCCGTATTGCCATGTGACGATAGTTATTCTATCGCCTATTTTAAAAGGTTTTCCGAATAATATTATAAAACCGGCAAGCAGATTGGATAAAAACGACTGTGCGGCAATTCCCAGTATTACACCCAGAAAAGTTGCGCCAAGCAAAATATTAGATATGTTAATACCTAATGTGGTAAAAATAAACAGCGCAAGTGTGAAATATGTGATAAAACTTAATAAGAATCTTAAAAAACCGGCTTTATCTTCGGAAATATAGCGGGTAAATATTTTAGATGAACTCTTCTGGATTACCTTAATTGCTATAATTCCAAGTATGGCTATAAATATTGTTTCAATAATAGAAAAATAACCTTTAGGCAGAGCGCTTTTAGGAAAATATTTTGAGTAATAATGTATAATAACGTAAAATAGGACAAAAAACAAAAAACCGAGAAGGACTATAAATATTACGGTATTAATCAGTCTATTTAAATGAGAAATCTTTTTATCCTTCATTATCCTTCAATTCGTCTTCCGACTTTTTGCCATTATTATTACTCATATTTATTTAAGACTTTTTAATATTAAATATAGCAATAAATTATATTAAATTAAATAAAGCGCCGTCAGAAAATTATACGCCCAGTCGTAAATATCGTTTTCCATAATAATATTTTGCATCTTTGCTGTTCTGCGCTCTTTTTCTTCCTTGTCCATTATAAGTGCTTCATATATTTTTTTGGCAAAGCATTCTGTATTATAAGGATTAACCAGAATAGAATCGTATAATTCTTTAGAAGCTCCGGCAAATTTGGACAATATAAGAATGCCCTTATAATCCGTATTGGACATAATATATTCTTTTGCGACAAGATTCATGCCGTCGTGCAAAGGACTTACTATCATAATATCGCAAAGCCTGTGATATGCCAGATAACGCCCCAATTCAAGCTGTTTAAAATATCCTATTATCGGTCGCCACTCTTCCGTTCCGTACTTCCAGTTAATATCGCCCATAATATCGGATATTTCTTCGTTTAATTTTTTATAAGCATCGATATAAATCCTCGAAGGAACGCCGAACTGGACAAAAACAAATTTGCCTATAAGTTCATGATGCTCTTTCAGCATTTTATCTATTGCCCTGAACTTTTCGGGGATTCCTTTAGTATAATCGAGCCTGTCAACCGAAATAGCTAAGTATTCATATGGAGGTTCAATAATTTCATCGTTATTTTTAATCTCGTCTATAATTTTTTCGGTTTCTTCCGATAACGCAAAATGATGAAGATAATCGGCATCTACAGAGATAGGGAATGGTTTAACCCATGTTTTATGCCCATTATAAGTAACTGAATAGTCCGACCAGTTTACCTGAGCTTCAAGCTCCCACTCGCACGTTTTTAAAAAATTCTGGCAGTGGTAAATTATTTGAAAACCTATTAAGTCGTTTGCAAGCAAGCCTTCAAGAAGTTCATGTTTTTCCGAACAAATCGAAAATATTTCAGGGTTAGGCCACGGAATATGCCAGAATATTGAAATTTTAATATTTTCGTCATATTCTTTTATATATTTTGCGCATCTTGCAAGATGATAGTCCTGGAGCCATATGATATTTTTTACGTCTAAGCCGTTCTCATTTTTTGATTCTTCGATTTCTTCTATTATTGAACCGGCAAACTTTTTATTAACATCGTCGTAGGTTAAAAACTGAGCCGAATTAAAGATGGGCTTCATATAAACGATATGGCACAAAGGCCACAAAACGGAGTTTGCATAGCCATAATAATAGTCGTTTATATCTTTTTTGGAAAGAAAAATTCTTTTAAGAGTATAAGATTCTTCTCCTTCGGGAAGTTTAATCTTGCCTTTTTCACCGGATACAGTTTTATCGGCGTTCCCACCCCCATAAGCAATCCATGTTCCGTTAAGATTTTTCATAATGGGTTCAAGAGCAATCGTAAGACCACCCACGGAGTTAACCGTTTTGATTTTTTTTCCGGCGTATTCATGGGAGACGGGCTCTCTATTGGAGGCAACGATTAAATTAATATTGCCTAATTTTTCTTTAATTAAATTATTAAATCTTGTTTTTTCCATATTTATTGAAATTTATTAAAAATTTAATTAAAAAACATAATTTAAACTATTTTTAGACTTTATTTTATAATATTTTGGTTATTTTTACAATATTCCATTATTTTTTCTCCAGACTTTGACACCTCATCCCATTCAAAGTCAATAAAATAACGCATATTAATTTTTGCAGAGCGCAATTTTCCTATTGCGCTTTTTAAGGGATTTTAAGGGGTTTTTAGTTATATTGTAGTCTCCATTACAGTGCATTTTTCGGAAGTATAAATTTCTTTTAGGCACAAAAGAGGACACGGTCCAAAAAATTAATTATTTTTAATATATTGCAAAGCCCTGATTTGAATGGTCGGGATGACAGGATTTGAACCTGCGACCCCCTGCTCCCAAAGCAGGTGCGCTACCAACTGCGCTACATCCCGATAAATAAGATTTTATTGATTTAATTCTGATTTAATTCTATCATTTATTAATTATAGGGGCAATATATTTTTTATGAATTTTAATTAAAATTGGATTGATGTAAGGATTAACACCATATATTTTATTAAGATTTAGGGCTCTTATTCATAAGCCAATAGACGATGCCCAGCACTAAAACAAGGAAGCCAAGAATAGCTACCTCCGTCGATTTTTGGGGCGCAAGCGAGAAAATCAATATTTTTCTTAGCAGCGCAGCCATTGCAAGACCTATAAAAGCGCTTAAGGCAAATTTATGCCCCTGAAGCTTCTTGACCTCTTCTTCCAGTAATTCCCTTATCGCCCACACAATCAGCATTGCTCCTAAAATATCTATAACAGTGGATTCAAAGGCACCGCCTCCGAACGCAAAATTATAGATCTCAAATACAAACAGGAGAAAAACCATAATAGTCGCAACGATAAGCGATATTACCAAAGCAAGGTCTAATATATAAGAAAATTTTGAACTAAATTTAATTATTTTTGTTTCAAATTTTGTAGCCGCGATATAAAACTTTCCTTCGCTTATATAAGAACTTATTATAATATCAAGATTAATATCTATAATTTTATTTACCGATGCGATGAGTTCGTCTCTTTTGTTCGAACTTGGAAAATTTCTAAGAATAATCCCGTGGATAAAATTTCTTATATAATTCATCGTTGCGCTTACATAGTGGGAAGGCAGTTTTATTTCTGCGTGAACTTCTCCTATACCCTTCAATTTGCGCAAATATTCATTATTATACGTTCCCGAAAAAAGACCCATAAACCAAAGTTTAAGTTTTTCCTGATGCCTGTTTCTAATTTCTTCATTAGGAAGGAACTTGCTGAAATCGTCAAAATTGGCAATAAAAGAATAAGTATTGGAAATGAAGTCGTTCGCGTTAGAACTCATTAAGCCGCTTAACTGCATTAAATTAGAAGCGTCGTTATCTGTGAAAGAATAAATCAGCTTTATTTTATCAAGAGTTTCCATGTTTTTTATTATACCTTAAAATTATTTACGCGGCAATTTATAAATTGCTTTGACACAATTTATAAATTGCTTTGAAATTCCGCCTTAATATGTTATAATGCGCACATATATCAAGTTTTATAAAGAAAAAGATTCGTCCGAAAGTATTCCTTATTTAATTGGATACGGAGATTGTTTGACTGTATGCACTTTTACAATTATTTAATCATTACTTCTATTTTAATCTTTTTATTTACGCTTTTCCTTATAATTAAAAAACCTTACAATATAGGGATAGGATACAGCGCAATTATAGGCGCATTGCTTGCGCTCATATTTAACGTAATAGTCCTTAGAGACATTATTAAGGTTTTCGATATAGTATGGGATGCAACCTTTACATTCGTTGCTATAATTATAATCTCGATAATTCTCGATGAAATAGGGTTCTTTGAATGGGCGGCGCTGCATATTGCAAGATTTGCCGGCGGCAGCGGCAGAAAGATGTTTATTTACGTTGTTATCCTCGGCGCTCTAGTTTCGGCATTTTTTGCAAACGATGGAGCGGCGCTTATTATAACGCCGATAATTTACGAAAAAATGAAAGCTCTCAAATTCGAGAGAAAAAATATGCTTCCGTTTATTATGGCAGGTGGTTTTATTGCTGATGCCGCAAGTCTTCCATTTAAGATTTCCAATTTGGTAAACATTGTTTCGGCAGACTATTTTAATGTAGGTTTCTTTACTTATTTTATTAACATGTATCTGCCGGATTTATTCTCCATAGCCGTGTCCCTGATTGTTTTGTTTATTTATTTCAGAAAAGATATTCCGAAAAATTACGACGTACGATTATTAAAAAAACCCGAAGATGCTATTAAAGACCATGTAATTTTTAAGTTTTCTTTTTTTATCTTAACATTGCTTCTTGGAGGCTACTTTCTTAGCGAATTTCTAAATCTGCCGGTTTCGGTTTTTGCCATAACTTTTGCATTGATATTTATTTTCTTGGGATTAAGAAGCCCTGCCGTTAATTTAAAAACGGTTTTTAAGAACGCCCCATGGAATATAGTAATATTTTCACTTGGAATGTATTTAGTAGTTTTCGGACTTAAAAATGCCGGCTTGACATATTTGCTCGGAAAATCTATTTCTTATTTTGCCGGTTTTGGCGGCTTCATTCTTACTATTTACACCGGATATCTTGCGGCTTTCGTATCCTCCGTTATGAACAATATGCCCACCGTAATGATAAATTCTCTCGCGATTCATTCGGCAAATCTTAAAAATACAATGTTAAAGCCTTCCATTCTTGCTAATGTAATCGGCTGTGATTTAGGTCCAAAATTCACTCCTATAGGCTCTCTTGCAACATTATTGTGGCTGAATGTTCTCGAAAGAAAGGGGATTAAAATAACATGGGGTTATTATATGAAAGTCGGCTTTATAATCACAATACCGGTCCTTTTTGTAACTTTGCTCGGTTTATATTTAAGAGTTTTTTTATTTTAATTATAATTATGAACAACATCGGGAAAGAAAATGAAAAAATCATAACTATTAACGGCATTATAAAAAAGACTATATTTCAAAATGCCGAAAACGGCTTTACTATTCTCAATATATTTTCAAACGGCAAATTTATAACGGCATCAGGAGCATTCTTCGATAAACCGGTTCCAGATTCAAAAGTTAAACTAAAAGGCGAATTTACTCATCATAAAAAATACGGTTATCAATTTAACTTTACGCAGTACGAGTTATCTCTCGCAAACACAAAAACCGCAATAATAGATTATTTGTCCTCAAGTATTTTTAAAGGTATAGGCAAGGTTATTGCCGGACAGATCTACGAAAAATTTAAAGAAAAGACATTAGATATAATCGATAACGAACCTGAAAAATTAAAGGACGTCGGCGGAATAGGCAGAGTAAAACTTGCTATGGTGCTCGAAGGGCTTAAGGAAAGCTACGGACTAAGAAAGACGATAATGTTTTTTAAACCTTACCAATTTAGCGATTATCAGATTAAATCGCTTTATAATCAATTTAAGGACAAATCTATTACTATTGCGCAAGAAAACCCTTATCTTTTTACCGAGATAAAAGGAATCGGGTTCAAAAAAGCCGATATTATGGCTGAAAAGTTAGGAATTAAGAAAGACGACCCTAATAGAATTAAAGAGGCTTTAAAATATATTATAGGACAGTTTTGCGAAAATTCCGGAAACTGTTATGTTTACTACAAAGATATCGGAAGCGGAATGAAAGAAGTGCTGGAAGATGCAAGCCGGGTTAGCGAAACCGATTTAAAAAAATATATAAGCGATTTAATAAAAGAAAAAAAATTGATTCCTGATTTTGATGGAGTTTCTGACGGTAATAGTAGTAATATAGACTTAACTCTTATTGAAGACGAAAATAAGTTAAACCGTCTTAAAATATATCTGCCTGTTTACTATTTCAGCGAAATAGGCGTATCAAAAGAATTAAAAAGGATTGCAGAAGCTGTTAAACCGGAAGCGAAAATAGAAACAAAAGAAAATATATCAAATAATTTAGAGAATTTTCTTCAATACGGTAAAGATTCGATATCTCTTACAGACGAACAAAAACTTGCCGTGTCTAATGCTTTAAGCCATAAGATTTCAATTATATCCGGCGGTCCCGGAACCGGAAAATCAACCGTAATCAAAACTATAGTCGCCTTATACGGCGGTAAAAAAATTGCTCTGACTTCTTTATCGGGAAAAGCAGCTCAAAGACTTTCAGATATTGTAAACACCGGAAACTCAGGAGAAAATACCTTTAGTATTGGTAATAGTAGTAGCAGTAATAATAATATAGATATCTCTACTATTCACAGGCTTTTAAAAGCACAGTTCGACAGGCAGACAAACGAATCCTTTTTCACTTACAATGAAAACAACAAACTTCCTCACGATTTAATCGTCATCGACGAAATGAGCATGGTCGATATAATTATTTTTTACAAACTGCTAAAAGCTGTAAAAGACGGCGCCGTTCTGGTTTTAGTAGGCGACGTCAATCAGATACCCTCGGTCAGTCCGGGTGATGTTTTAAGGGATTTAATATATTCGGATGCGTCCGGTTCTGATGAAACAGGTGCGTTTTTTCCTGCAATTTTTTTAACGAAAGTATTCAGGCAAAATGAAGGCGGATTGATTAATTTAAATGCACATAATCTTCTGAATAATAAAAAATTTAATACAGGAAAAAAAGAAACAGGCAGGAGGGAATTTATAATAAAATACAGGAGGGAATATGACGCGGTTAATTCAGGCAAAGACGAACTTCTAAAAGATTTTATAGAATTTATAAAAAAGATTGCGGATAATAGAATGAATAAAAAAACAATAAATACTTTTGCTTTTGACGATATCCAGGTTTTGACCCCTATGCGGAAAGGAGATTTAGGCTATAATAATCTAAATAAAATATTGCAAAATATATTTAACCCATTACCTGATATGCCGGTAGGCTCGGACGGCATCCCATCAACTTACGCAACTCGGACGATATTTATATGCAACGGCATTCAATTCAGACTATACGACAGAGTTATACAAAAGAAAAATAATTATGACCTTGACGTTTTTAACGGTGATACAGGCTATATCGTAAATATAGACCATGATGAAAAAACTTTATCAGTTGATTTTTCCGGTTCGTTTATAGAGAAAAACTCTATAGGTAATAATCTTGACGGCAAGAATAAGACTGTGGTTTACGATTTTTTAGATATTTACGAAAATATAATGCATGCCTATGCCCTTTCGATTCATAAAGCTCAGGGCAGTGAATTTAATAACGTCATCATTTTGTTTCACCAGTCGCATTATATGATGCTTAAGAAAAATTTATTATATACAGCCATCACCCGAGGAAAGAAAAACGTTGTTATTTTCGGAACGTTCAAGGCTTTCGGCATAGCAATGAATTCAAAAGAGGAAAAGAGAAATTCCGGATTAAAAGACCGCCTTACAAAAGTATTTAAAAAGTGAACGCCGGAAATTGCGTTTTAACTGGCGGTACCTTTTGGTTAAAATCCGAACTTTTTTTGACGAAAATCCGGATTGCGAATTTTGACGCTCCGCCACTGCTCGCTTCGCTTCGGGCGAGGCGGAATTCCCCCCGCACCCCCCTTCCGCCTCGCCCTCGCTTTGGACACCGACGGAATTTGTGGAGCATATTTAGGATTCTTTCAAAAATTCATATTCAACTTTTGAAAATAAACTATTCGGCAAATCCGATAATCTTTTTTTTGCGACTTTGATTGCTTGCTCTGACTTATCAATTCCAATCCAATTACGATTGAGCGTTTGGGCGGCAATAAGCGTTGTGCCGGAACCAGCAAAACAATCAAGTACTAAATCGCCCTCGTTTGACGAGGCTTCAATAATAAATTTCAGCAAATCCAAACTTTTTTCTGTTGGATATTGCGGATATTGCGGGTCTTTGAATTCCCAAATATCCTGCATTTTTTTACCCTCTTTTTCATCAAGAAAAATTTTTTTACGCGGGACACCATTTGCCGACCATTCAACCAATCCTTGCTTATCCCATTCTTCCAAAATTGCCGGATCGGTTCGCCAATGGCGACCTTTTGGAGGCTTCATCCCTTTCCATTCCCTGCTTGTATTGCCGTTAGAAGTTTCCCCGGGCGCATGGAGCGGAATCGTTGTGTATTTTCGCCCGTCTTTATCTATTTTCTTGAATAAACGCTCCTCGTCGTCTTCTGAAAAAGGAAGGCGTGGGTCATTCCAAATTGGACTTCCCGATTTTGAGTAAAACAATATCAAATCTTTTATGTTTCCGTATGCCTTACGATCAAAGTTTTTCGGATTGCATTTAATACGAGCAATATCGTTTCTGAACATATCCCGTCCGAAAACTTCGTCCATTATCAACTTCACATAATGTCCAATTTTGTAATCAATATGGAGATAGATTGACCCGCGCTCCGATAATAGCTCCCGCAAAAAAATCAGGCGTTCCCGTAAAAATTCCAAAAAATCAGCCCCGATGAGAGTATCGCTGTATGCTATTGTGTCGCCGTTACTGCTACTGATTGTGTTAGCGCGGTCTTCGCTGATTTTAAAATGTCCATTTGTTGCAAATGGCGGATCGATATAAATTAAATCAACCTTACCAGAATAATCATCAAGTAAGGTTTTTAAGGTAGAAAGATTATCGGCATGAATGAGTTTATTTTTTGCTCCTTTGCCCGATACAGTTTTTAGTTCTGCTCTCGAAGTTTTTTCGAGAATATCTTTCTTTTGTTTCTTATTGTCATAGGCGATAATCATAACATTAAAGTTGATATAAAAATTCACGCAATACAAGCGCGCTCATAATATTTTCATTCTTCAATTTTCCTGTAATATCTTTGTACATTTTATTTTTGCCTTTGATATAAAGAACGCCGTCAAGAATTGCTACTTTAACCGCTTTGATATTTTTAGCTTTGATTGTGGTAATAGCGTCATTGAATTGAGCGTTTTGGTGTCCGCCAAAATCAGTTAAAAATTTAGCTTCGCCAATTACATATTTTCCGTTGAAGCGACCAATAAAGTCCAACTCTTTATTGTGTTTATAGTTCAGATGTTCGCGGGCAAAAGCCATCATTTCCGCATCGCTGGCATCCAAGACGGCATTTCCTTTCGCTTTCAAAAACTCATCAAGTTTTACCGGCTGAATTCCTAATGCTTTCTTGTTAAGCCAGCGTTTGAAAAGCGGGCCAATTTGCCGATTTGTTTCCTTTGGTTCAGAACAACGGGCAAAAATTTTATCAAGCCCCATTTCATACAGACGCCCAGAAAGCCGAGCAGAAGTTGCCGGATTTCGTTCTAACGCAGTTTTATCTCGTTTTAGATAGGCAACATAGGAATCTTTTATCGGGAATAAATCTAGTTTCAAAAGATTTTTCATAAGCGTAATATTGTCCCGCTTTTCAAATGCCTTTTCTACACCTTTCCAAAGTTCGTCGTTGGGTTCGCGTATTCCTTCCGGAATTGTTGGATATACCTGAAACAAATCGTCCAAGTAGCTCCGCTGACTTGCATATTCAATACTTAATTGTGTCCAATGGTTTATGTTCTTTTTCATAGTTATTTTTCTTATAATTTTATTCCTGCGTGGCTAATCTTTTTCTGCGTTCATCAAGAGTTTCATCTTCATACTTCCAATAATTTGGACCTGCGACACTATGATCATACCCAAGTATTTCTCGTGCTGAATCCGAAAGACTTGTCTTTTTTCCATTAAATTCTATTGAATGACGACTATCCGTAAGGTCTATCACTTTCGCTTTAATATTTTCATCTCGACTAAAAACTAATTCTGCGCCAACTGGAATTTTTGCCGTGTTAAAATTAAATTTTTCTCTTATCTCTCTGGCTTTTTCAAGCGCTTGCTGATCTTCTCGATTCTCTACAATATCTTTCTTTGGTGTAATGTTTTCAATTTCAGCCAGTTTAAGGGCAGAAACTACTCGCTCGTGGTCTATTTTAAAAAATTCTCTTTTCGGATTTATCCGGTTATCGTCAAAAGCATCATGTAATTGATGTTCAACAAATGGAGCATCCTTCACGGTGCAAGCGTAAACGCATGTAAATGGAATTGGAATATTGGTAGGCCTGCTAAGCTCTTTAATTCTCTGTTCGAGATCTGTCGAAGTTCGTCCAATCTTCACATATCCCGGCATGGCTTCGTTTATGAGAATGTAAACAATTTCGTTCATATTGATTTATTTAATCAACTCCTCAATCGGCACATTTAACGCCCTGGCAATCTTCTTAAGCGTATCAACTGTCGGATTCTGCTGTTTGCCCGCTTCTATGTTGATTATCGTATTATTGGAAACATCGGCAAGCCGCGCTAGTTTTTCCTGCGACAAACCTAGTTTTTCTCTTTCTCGTTTTATTTTGCTTGACTCTACCATATTTTAATAGTAATATTAAATTGTGGTATAATTGAGTTATGCTTAAACTTTTTAACCACAATATAATATTACCAAAATATTTGGAAATAGTAAAGAAATTAGGGAGTTCCTTGTCGTTGCCCGCGCCCGG
>JAKASB010000120.1 GCA_021828255.1 bacterium
CTCATTAGCCTGCGCAAGTTGATTAACGGTAAAAGAGTATGTGCCGGGTAAAGCCGTAGGTGATGCCGTGGCAGTAGCAACCTGCGTATTGCTTGAAGTAGCGGTATAATTTTGCATCAGGCTTGGACTTGCCAGTGCCTGAGTGGCGTTGTTAAGATTCGTTAAGTCCGTCCCTATCGTCTGCCATGCGCTTAGCTGGTTATTATAAACCCCCTCTTGGGTCTGCAATACCGTTATAGGCTGTGAAAGATACTGCTGTAAAGCGGCAAGTATCTGGGAATAATTTATTCCCGATGCGGGACCTGTTCCCATTGTAATTAAGCCCTGATTCGGATATGCTGATGTAGTTCCTGATGTAGTTCCTAATATTGACATTATTTATTCACCGCAATTTCTATCGCAAGATTAAGAATAATATTAATTATTAATGCTTATTATATTGAATATATTAATAGCCAAAATTAAGATTTTTAAGATTTATTATTATAAAACATTCCTTTGTAATAGTTTTTTAAATATTTAAGCACCTGCGAGGGCGGAACGGTTCCTATGACCTCGCCTGTTTTATTATCGATTACATTAAGAACGACGCCTCCGTATTTACCATCCCAATTTAACATATAAACGGTTGGAAGCATGGGTAAAGGATTTAATTCCTTTTGTATCTGCTGCAATATTTGCTCTGTTAATTTTTTCTTATTGCCGCTATTTCCATTTTTAGCCGACCCTGCTGAATTAGAATTGTTATTAACGCCGGCAAGCGTGTCCTGTGAAGGCGGCGCCCCGCCTGTTTGCAAAGTATTACCCGCTTTGCCGTTATTTTGATTTTCTAAATTTGGGGACATATAGTAATTATTTGTTTGGCTGACGGTATTCCTCGTAATACTTTCTACCCCGTTCATAATAATCACCTCAATAAATACAAACAGGAAAGTATATATAATCTTAATTAGGCAAGATGCGCGGACAGACTATATATACCCCCTGTTTCTTTCCTACGCCGCCATATTATCTAAGCAATGTCAAAAGCCCCTGAGGGATTAAGTTTGCCTGGGCAAGCATAGCCTCGCCGGATTGAGCCAGCGTTGACTGCAATGTGAATGTTGCCATCTCTGCGGCAAAATTGACATCCATAATCTGAGAATACGCCGCCTGGGTATTCTGTCCTTCCGTCTGCAAGTTGCCTAATATCTGGGTAACTCTGTTTTGATATGAACCAAGCTGACCGCTCATTCCTGCAACCTGAACATTAGCCGCCTGAACAGCGCTAAGGGCGGTTAAGGCATCGGTATTGCTTAAAAGATCGACAGTAGAATATGCCGCTGCCCCTCCTGAAAAAGTTGAAATTCCGCCTGTTCCATTAAGACTTACCACGGCGCCCGCAATAGTTGAGGATGCGGAATAGTAATTAATTCCGGTTAAAGAAACAAACTCGGTTGCCGTATAGACCCCCGCCGTTCCCGAAAGGTACACCGTCCCTGCACTCATTCCCAACTGTGAAGCCTGGGCTCCGCTAATAGTCACGCCTATCTGATTTGTAGATGTATTTGCGTTATAGCCGATTTGGAAATTAAAGGCGCTTGCAACGGTATTAGACGAAATTGTACCTGCACCGCTTGCCACGGTTATATAAGGATTTCCGCCATTGGCATTCAAAAGATGCAGTCCGTTAAACTGGTTGGATTGGGCAATCTGCGTTATTTCCGAAGCAAGCTGGTAATATTCGCTGTTTAACGCCGCCAAATCCTGAGAGCTTTCTGTTCCGTTTGCAGCCTCGGTCGCCAATGTCTGCATTGTTCCAAGCATTCCCTGAATGGTCGAAAGGCCGCCGGAAGCGATGGAAACTAATGAATTAGCATTGTTTGCGTTTCTCGTCGCCTGATTAATACCGAGGTTTGTGGAATTTAACCCCTGAGCAATTTGGTAACCTGCCGGGTCAACATAAGCGCCCGTTATTCTTAAGCCGCTCGATAACCTGCTTAACGCTGTTCCTAAGGCATTAGAAGTGTTTTGAAGATTGTTTTGCGCAATAATTGCAGATTGGTTTGAATTGATAAATAAACCGTTATACATTTTTTTTATCCTCCGTGATAAATTTTTCCGGCATCCGTGCCGAAAGTTTTGTTTAATTTAACATTGAATTAGTGAAATAATAAGGCTATATGTCAAAATACTACCCTATTCACCTCCTTTTTCTTATAGCCTCTGATTATACATCGTCCTTTTAAAAATAAACTTTAATTTTTTATTTTTTTTATTTAAGCAAAGATGTCTATTTCCTCGGCAACGCTTTGGGGCGATAAACCATTTGTATAAATTATAATATCGGCTTTTTCATAAAATCTTTCCCGCTCGTCAAGTTTATTTTTAATATCCTTTTCGCTAAAACCACTTTCTCCCAATACTGGACGGTTCTTTTCCCCTCTGATTCTTTGATAAATCGTTTTGCTGCCTGCCTTAAGGTATATGACATAACCCAATCTTTTTAGCATTTCCATATTGTTTTTATAAACCGGCATGCCTCCTCCAGCGGAGATTACCCAGTACTTATCCTCTCCGTTTATAATCAAATTACCGGATTTTGAAAAAAAGGGATCTGACTTGAAATCATGCCCCTTTTTTTCTTCTTTTAAGGAATTTAAAATATTATTTTTGTTTTTTTTGAAATCCTTTAAAATTTTATTTTCCACATCCCTGAAATAAGCCTCGCCTTTTTGCTTAAATATTTCATTAATAGTCATGCCCTCGCGGTTTTCCGCAATATA
>JAKASB010000121.1 GCA_021828255.1 bacterium
TCTAAAAAATCCATTGCGGCAGTCAGCATACTTGGATTGGTTATGGTTATACTGGGAATTATAACGGCGCTTCCGCAAAGCTGGCTGGATTATATCCATCTATAAAATATCAGGGGAAGGGGGGGGGCAAAGCCCAAATCCCGATTTAGAAATTTTTATATATGAATTGCCGGAATTACTTAATAATGTCATTGCGAGCATATCTTTAGCTGCGTTTATAAAACCAACGGTTTTATGCAGGCAAAGATGGGACGAAGTCCAGCGCAGCGAAGCAATGACTGATCCTCGCAATGACGGGATATTGGAATTTATTAAATAGTTTCTAAATCGGGATTTGGGTTAATATGAGAAATGTTAAGATGGAAATAAAATATGCGGTGTGGGGCGGATACCCCGTATTATTTTTTGCGGCGGCTTTCTTTGCCGTTATTTTCTGTTTTTTATCTCCAGTTCTATCGGCGGGAGTAAGACAGCCTGTCGTTTCGGATCCCTGTGCCGAAAATGGGGCGCTCTTATCCATACTGGACAGACCTACGGTATCGGATTCGTCCTGTGTGGTAAAACCCGGAAAAGTAGTCATAGAAGCCGGCATGCAAGATTTCTTCTTTAATAACCAAGGAGTTAAATCCGAACAGGTTGCATATCCATATGCCGAAATAAGAGCGGGGCTTCCCGGCAATAACGAGATTAAATTTTTTCCGCCGAATTATAATATATTAACTTATCCCGGTTTCAACATTCCACCTTCAAGCGGATACGACGATTCGGGAATAGGTTTCAAGCACGAATTCGGATATACCCAAAATCTTACATACTCCGCCGACGTACTGGTTGCTTTTCCGTCCGGCACTAACGGATTTCAAAATTACGGAACCGATTTTACCGTTAACGGTCAATTCACATATTCGTTGACGGATGCCCTATCCGTCCAATTCGCACCGGGCATATCCTCTTTGACAGCCCTTTCCGGCAACGGCAATCCCCGCAGATTTTTCAGTTTTAATCCCGATTTTGTAGCGGCTTACCAGTTTACTTCGATGTTTCAGTTGTACGGCGAGCTTTTTAGAAATTCTATACAAGGAGTGGGATTATCCGGCAATTACTGGTTCGACGGAGGATTTCAATATCTGATCACTAATAACATTGAGATAGATGCGGAATACGGAGTATTTCTCGACCCGCCTTCAGGAAGTTCGGGACATTACATCGGTTTCGGAACCGGCTTGATGTTTTGAGCGGATATTATGCGGGTATATGCCCCTAAATCCTGCAAATGCAAATATCGGCGCCTTTTATTCTAAGGTTTTAAAAAAGCGTATCCCTGTTCTTCTTTTTCGGCTATATAGGCGAGTATCCCCGGATATGCGATTTTTACGAAAGGGAAAAGCATTTCGGGAGTTACCCCCGATTCCTTCATCGATTTTCCGCATGCCACTATTTTAATGTGTTCCTTATTAAGCGTCTTTACAGTCTCCGCATATTTTTTATCATATTTCATAACGAATGCTTTTAATCCCGGACCGTAAGCGACGATAATAATGCTGTATTTTATATGATTTTTTGCAAGAATATGGCCCGCTTTTGCCATGCTTGTCAATGCTATACGCCATCTTTTTGGACCCTGCGTTAATTGTTCTATAAGTTTTAACTGTCTATGCTTAAAAAAGGCTAAGGGATATATATATCTGGAATCTTTTTTATTTATCTTTTTTGCATTTTTTGCATGCACGGATTTCAAACTGCAATTCGCTATAAGAAATGCAATTAATAGTATAGCCGTAAAAACGTAAATTAGTTTTTTTGTCGGTTTCATTTAATATTTCCTCCATTATAATTTTATATATGCGCAAGCAATTTATTAATAATAATTTTATAATCATTATAGCATAATAATCATTATAATAAAAAAATTTTACTTCTTAATTTCACTTCTTATTAGATTTGCAGTCGCTGCAAATCCCATATATTTCCAACTTATGTTTTATCGGAATAAAATTATTGGCATTAGCAAGCTTGTCCTGCAGTTTTTCAATTTTTTTGTCGTTGACTTCTATGAGTCGTCCGCATTTTATGCATATTAGATGGTCATGGTGTCTGCCGCCTAATTTTTGCTCGTATTTAGTTTTCTGCTTTCCTATCTTTATTTCTTCGGCTAAGCCGCTTTCACATAATAAATTTAAATTTCTCTGCACTGTTGCATAGCCGATTTCCGGGTTCTTTCTCTTCACCGCGTTAAATAGTTCTTCTGCAGTAATATGACTGCCCGCGGCAAAGAAAACATCGATAATAGCTTCTCTTTGCCTTGTATGGCGCATTCCTTTTTCTTCGATATATTTGACGAAGGTTTCTTTTAATTCCATTTTATCTTTATCTCTATGCATAAAGATTAAATTATAAGATTTTTATGAAATTTGCAATAAGAATTTGCGGCCCAAATCCCGATTTAGGATTTTATATATATGGATTGCCGGAATTACATAATAATGTCATTGCGAGCGCAGCGAAGCAATGACGGGATATTGGAATTTATTAAATAGTTTCTAAATCGGGATTTGGGTGCGAGTTTATGAGAGCGGGCATGTGCCAATTTATATCTTAAGAAGCCGGATTTGAAAATTATTTTATAGAATATAGATTTCGTTCTTTAAGATATTTTATTATATTTGAATAAATATCGGCAATCT
>JAKASB010000122.1 GCA_021828255.1 bacterium
TGCGCTATAACAATAACCGATACGGTAAAAAGAATCAAAGGGGTTAAGGATGCAAGGCTCAACTTTATAAACGAAACTCTTTACGTCGATGCGGAAGAAAACAAACCGTCCCCTGAAGATATAATAAAAATGATTGAATTTGCAGGTTTTGGAGGTGATTTAATCGAGCAGAATGAAATAAATCCGCCTCATATTTTGCCTATAACATCGACATCTTTACCGACGCAAGCCTCCGATTTTTCATCTACATCCATGTCCACTATATCCGAATCCCCATCTATTTCAGCTTCCGCTGAAAAATCTGGCAAATCAGAAAACATAAAATTTAAAATAGAGGGGATGCACTGCGTCAACTGTGCAAAAACCATAGAAAAAGGCGTGGGAAAAGTAAAAGGGGTGGATAAGGTAATCGTTAATTTTGCCGGGGAAACCGGCTTCGTGTCATTCGACCCGGCAACAACGTCAAAAGAAACAATATTTAAAGCCGTAATCAACAGCGGATATACCCCCGTAGATGAAGCGGAAGAACATAAAGAATCCGAAATAAAAACTGTAAGCGGCGGCATCGCAACAAGCGCCGGAGTTTTTCTTTTATCCTCCGCGCTTAAACATTTTCGCAAAATATCCGACTGGAAAAAAGACCTTTACTGGTTAATATTTACGTTTATTCTTGCAATTCCGGTAGTGATGCTTACCTATATAAATATATTCGGGATATCCCGAATATTTATATTATTTATTTTAGCTACGATAGTCCAGTTCACCGCAGGACTGACATTTTATAAAGGGGCATATTATTCTTTAAAAAGTTTTTCGTCCAATATGGACGTGCTGGTGTCTCTGGGTATTTCAGCGGCATATTTTTATTCCGCAGCCTCCGTCTTTTTATTCAAAGGCGAACTTTATTTCGATACTTCGGTTTTGCTTATCCTTTTTATTAGAACCGGAAAACTGCTGGAAAAGATCTCGAAACAGAGGGCGGCTTCATCCATGAAAGCTTTGTTTAAACTTCAGGCAAACAAAGCAAACCTCATAGAAGCAGACGGAACAGTCAAAGAAATAGATACTTCTAATGTTAATGTCGGCGATATCCTGCTGGTTAAAAAAGGGGATAAAATTCCGGTTGACGGCATAATAATAGAAGGGCAGACCCAGATTGACGAATCTATGCTGACGGGCGAACCTGTTCCTGCGGAAAAAGGCATAGGCGGCGAGGTCAGCGGAGCTACGATAAACAAAGGACAAGTTATTAAAATTAAGGCGGTAAGGGTCGGCAAAGACACGGTGCTTTCACAAATAGTCAGGCTGGTTGAAGATGCTCAGGCAGATAAAGCCCCTGTCCAGCGTATAGCCGATGAAGTTACAAATTATTTCGTTCCTGCGGTTGTCACAATATCTTTGATAACGTTTATAGCCTGGAAATTTATTTTTCATTCAAATTTTTTATTTGCTCTATCCGCTTCCATTGCAGTTTTAGTAATAGCCTGCCCATGCGCAATGGGACTTGCTACGCCGATGGCTCTTATGGTTGGAAGTTCAATAGGTCTTGAAAAGGGAATATTGATTAAAAAATCATCAAGCCTTGAAGAAATTGCAGGGATAAATGCCGTAGTTTTTGATAAAACAGGGACTATTACTTACGGAAAACCCGAAGTTATAGATATTGTGTCTTTTAACGATTTACCGGTAAGCGAAATTTTGAAAATTGCGGCATATGGGGAGAGTTTTTCCTCCCACCCGATAGCCGCCGCAATAGTCAATAAATTTAACGACGGCAAACCTGCCCAAACATTACAAACGTTAATTAATAAGACGGCAAATAGTGATATTGATTACACTTCCTCAATAACTCACGCGATACCTAACACACCTCCAGGGGAAAACTTTGAAGAAATCGGCGGATTGGGCATAAAACTTGACTACGAAGGCAAAAAGATAATTATCGGCAAAAAAGAGCTGTTTAAAAACAGAGACTTTGACCTGTCTAAATTTAACGAACTCGAAGAAAAATATGCAAAGGAAGGTAAAACCGTAATAGGAGTTGCGGTCGGTTCCGCTATTGCCGGAATTATCACTTTATCGGACAAAGTCAAAGAAGAAGCAAAACCGGCAATAACAAAGTTAAAATCTATGGGCATTTCGGTATATCTTTTAACGGGGGATAATCATAATTCTGCCATAAACGCCGCCGTTCAATCTGGAATAGATGAAAAAAATATCATTGCAAACGTCTTGCCTCAGGATAAACTTAACGAAATTAAAAAACTAAAAAACGCCGGATTAAAAGTTGCTATGGTCGGAGACGGCATAAACGACGCGCCCGCTCTTGCCGCCGCCGATGTCGGAATTGCGATAGGAAGCGGAACGGATGTGGCAAGAGAAACCGGCGACATTATTTTAGTAAAAAACAATATCAAAGACGTTTATAAAAGCGCGGCTCTCGGCAGAAAAACTTTAAACAAAGTGAAACAGAATCTTGTCTGGGCTTTTTTATTTAACGGCTTAGGCATACCTTTAGCCGCCGGAGTTTTTTACGGTTTAACCGGATTTTTAATCCCGCCTGTTTTTGCCGGAGCCGCAATGGCAGTTTCCAGCATAACCGTTTCGCTCAATTCCGTTATACTAAGGA
>JAKASB010000033.1 GCA_021828255.1 bacterium
TTAAATGAATATCGATAATATGGACGTAACTTTTGCATTATCCGTTATAAAAGAATCTATGCCTAAATCTATCGTCGCCGCTAATACTATTAGCGGCGATGTTCATATTCAAATTAAAAAAGAAGATTTGATTGAATTTGCCGCCTTTTTAAAAACGGATTCCAGACTAGAGTTTGCTATGTTGTCTGATTTATTTGCCGTCGATTACCCGAAAAGACCGGAAAGAATAGAAGTAATTTACAATTTCTATTCGATAAAAAATAATTTCAGGGTTTTTATTAAGGTCAGGAGCAAAGTAGATGAAGCGGAATATCATAGTTTAACGTCTATTTATAATTCCGCCGACTGGTTTGAAAGAGAAGTATATGATATGTTCGGATTAAAATTTAAAAACCACCCGGATTTAAAAAGAATACTAAATCCGGACGATTGGGACGGGCATCCGCTTCTTAAAGATTATCCTTTAAGAAAAAGACCGGAGCCCGAAGAAATAAAAATGGATGCCCCCGGATATATCGAGTTGGAAAAAATATGATAACCTTAAAAGATTTTCTTATAGAAACAGATAAGTTTGTGTTAAACATCGGTCCTTCTCACCCCGCTACCCACGGCGTTCTCAGGGTTTTAGTAAGGTTAGACGGAGAAACCATTATTCATGCCGAGCCTATAATAGGCTATCTCCATACCAGTATGGAAAAATATGCGGAGTTTAAAACTTATCATCAGGCGGAAACTATTACCGACAGAATGGACTATGTTTCGGCAGCTTCCAATAATCTTGGTTATATTCTTGCGGTGGAAAAGCTCTGCGGAGTTAGAGCTCCTAAGAGGGCTGAGTATGTAAGGGTCATTCTTGCTGAATTTACAAGGATAAGTTCACATTTGGTATGGCTTGCGACGCATGCCGTAGATATGGGGGCGTTAACGGAGTTTTTATACTGTTTCCGTGAAAGGGAACTTATACTCGATATCATAGAAACGGTTACAGGCGCAAGGATGACTCCTTCTTTTTACCGCGTAGGGGGTCTTGCAATGGACATCCACGAAGATTTTTTCGATAAAACAAGGGATTTTATTAAAATTTTCCCGGCGAAAATCAGCGAGTACGAAGCGCTGCTTACAAAAAATAAAATATGGTTAGAAAGAACGAAAAATTTAGGAATAATTTCTGCCGAAGATGCGATAAATTTTGCATTGACGGGACCATCGCTCAGAGGCAGCGGAATAAAATACGACGTCAGAAAAGCAAACCCTTATTCAAGCTATGAAGATTTCGATTTTGAAATACCGACTGGAGAAACGGGAGACGTTTACGACAGGTATTTAGTCAGAATGGAAGAAATGAGGCAAAGCCTTAAAATAATTTCGCAGGCGATAGAAAATGTCCCGGAAGGTGAATATTTGAGTTACGATGAATATCCTCAGTATGTTATTCCTCCTAAAAAGAGGGCGCTAACAACGATGGAAGGAATGATTTCTCTTTTTAAATACGGAATGGAAGGGATAAAGCCGCCCAAAGGAGAAACTTACCAGTCTATTGAAAATCCAAGGGGGGAATTAGGTTTTTATTTAGTATCCGACGGTTCGGCTTTTCCATACAGAATGAGGGTTAGACCGCCGTCGTTTTGCAATATCAGCGCTTTAAATGAAATGGTTAAAGGGCATCTGGTAGCCGATTTAATAGCAATTATGGGGAGCATAGACATATTATTAGGAGAAGTGGACAGGTAACAGGTAGTAGAATAGGTAAAATAAGACAGTCAACAGTTTATCATGAAAATTATAGATAAAATCGGTTCAAAATTAGATTTAAGTGTTTTTGAGCGTTCAGGGCATAAAAAAATAACTTCCGTCCTGAACTGGAACGGCGTTACTTTATTGGACGACAACGACAATAAAATAGATCTGGCAAGATGCTATATGGAAGAGCTTCAAAAGCTTTCCTGCGGAGTATGTATTCCGTGTAGAATCGGAACGTCGGTTGCAAGCGAAATGCTCGAAAATATGTGCGGCGGCAAGGCAGATGTACCCGAAATAGACAGACTTATAGAACAATGCGAATGGATTTTATCCGCGTCTAAATGTACCGTAGGAAGCATAGGTCCAAAAGCCGTTTTGGAACTAATAGAAAATTTTAGAGACGAGTTCGTCAATGCTATAACGGCTAAAGAAATAATACCAAGGAGCAAATATATAGTTAAAGTAACGGCTCCATGCATTAACGGTTGTCCGTCGAAGTTAGACATACCTAACTGGATAGAAAGGGTAAGAGACGGGCGCTACGAAGATGCGCTGGAATCTGCAAGGAGGAATACCCCTCTTGCGGCGATACTCGGAAGAAGCTGTTTTCATCCCTGTCAGGATAACTGCAGAAGAGCAAATATCGATGAACCTATTGAGATATGCCTTATAAGAAGGTTTGCCGCAGATAACGAATTTTATTCCGGTATAAAACCGGTTTTTGACATAAAAGACAATGGAATTAAAGTTGCCGTAATAGGCTCCGGTCCCGCAGGCTTAAGCTGTGCATACTATCTTCGCTTGATGGGTTATAAGCCCGTTATATTCGAGGCTCTTCCAGTATTAGGCGGAATGATGACGGTAGGTATTCCGAGATACCGCCTTACCCAGGAAATATTGGATAAAGAAATCGGTTATATACTTTCAACAGGTGTAGATTATAAGTTAAACAAAAGATTAGGCGCTGATTTTAGCATAAACGATTTATTTAACGATGGATTCAAAGCGGTTTATCTTGCTGTTGGAGACCATAAAGGACAAAATATAGGTTTGCCCGGAGAAAATGATAATTTAAAAGGATTTTATGAAGGCGTAAAATTTTTAAGAGACGTTGTTCTGGGAAATAAAATAAAAACCGGCAAGAAAGTCGTTATAGAAGGCGGCGGCAACGTTGCTATGGATTGCTGCAGGACTGCCGTAAGATTAGGATATAAAGAAGTCATAGTCGTATATAGGAGGGCAAGGGAACAGATGCCCGCCGCGCCCTATGAGATAGATACGGCTATAAGAGAAGGGGTAAAGTTTGAATTTTTAACAAACCCCGTAAGCATAATTCAAAAAGCCGGTGAACTTAAAGGACTTAGATGCATTAAAATGAAGCTCGGGGAACCCGACTCGAGCGGCAGAAGAAGTCCGGTAGAAATTCAGGGAAGCGAATTCGATATGGATTGCGATTCTTTTATAATGGCGGTAGGGCAGGTTCCAGAACTTAATTTTTTAAAAGACGTTCATGAAATTAAAACTGAAAAAGGCAAAACAATAGCCGTTGACGAATATACTAATATGACCGGTATGCATGGAGTTTTTGCAGGTGGAGACGTGATGACCGGCCCTATGAGCATAGTAGATTCCAACAGGGACGGCAAAAATGCGGCAAGAAGAATAGACGAGTATATTAGAACCGGTACTTTTAATATCACAGACGAAGATATTTTTGAAAAATTGCTTATGAAAATAGGCGTGTACGATAAAAAGGAAATAATAGATTATGCCGATTTTCCCGCGGGAAATTCGGCTGCAAAGCAGATTGAGGAACCGGTCGAAAAACGGGTGAACAATTTTTCCGAAGTGGAGAGGGGCTTTACTTCCGACGATGTCCTTTACGAAGCCACAAGATGTATGAGGTGTTATATGCTTATGCTTGTTAAATTTGAGGATTAATAATATAAAGTGGATATAGAAATAACTATAAACGATAAAAAAGTAATAACCAAAACCGGACTTACCATTCTTGAAGCCGCTTCGCAGGTAGGTATTAGAATTCCCACGCTTTGTTATTTAAGAAGATTGACGCCGATAGGCTCCTGTAGAATATGTTCTGTTAAAGTTAAAGGCATAGAACATCCGGTTCCGTCCTGTGTCGCAAAGGTAAAAGAAGGATATGAAATTTATACGGATACCGAAAAAGTATGGGACGTCAGAAAAAATGCATTATCCCACCTTCTCTTAGACCATCCGCTTGACTGCCCCGTGTGTGATAAATCCGGATATTGTTATCTGCAGGATCTATCGTTTGAGTTTGGTCTTACCAAACAAAAAAATAAAAAATTATATCCAGACAGAACTAATATTTTTGAAAGCGAATATATAGAATATATGGCAGCCAGATGTGTTTTGTGTTCCCGCTGCATAAGGGTATGTTCGGATATGTACGGAAATCCTTTTTACGAAATTAAAGGAACCGGTTACGACAGCTATATAGGATTGAGGCACGAAGACAAAAAGCAATACGGAGGCAGTCCCGTCGGAAGTTCTTTTAGGGAAGTCAAAACCGAAACTAATATTTTAAGATGCTATTATTGCGGAAATTGCATAGAAGTCTGTCCCGTGGGCGCCCTTGTCTCCAAGCCGTCGAAATTTAAAGAAAGATACTGGCAGGTATCGCCTTTTTCATCCGTTTGCGATAAATGTTCGGCTGCATGCAGAATAGAATATTACAGATATGCCGGCGAGGAATCGTTAGTCAGGACCGAATCTTTATTCGGCGGATATTTGTGCAAACAAGGTTTTTTTTATGAAGGCATAGGAAAAGATAACGGATATTATATTTCATCGGCTTATATTAAAAAGAAATCTGTACCTAAGGAAACTATTCTTGAAAATGCCTTAGATGAACTTGTGTTAAAAATTAAAAAATCTTCCGAAAAAGGCGGTATGGATAATACGGCTGTTTTGATTTCTCCAAATGTTTCGATAAATGACGGGTTTGCTATAGCCGGATTCGTAAAGAATATTTTGAAACCGGCATATTTCGATATTGCAGAGCCTGAATTTTACAGAATAAACTTCAATAAATTTAAAGCGGTATTTAAGAATGAAGACTTATTCGATATTAAAGTCGTGCGGAATTCCGAGATTATACTTTATATAGGCGCTATAGAAGACGAGATTCCATATGCTTCTTACAATATAATGAAAACGCATAGAGAACACGGCGGAAAACTTTTATTAGTAAACATAAAAAAAGATTCAAACCCTTCGTTATCCAGATTTGAAGATATCGCATATATCAGAAAAGATATAAACGTATCTTCAATCCATGATTTTTTAACAGGCTTGCGGTCAGGTCTTTATGATTACAAATTCAACAAAAACGATGAAATTGCAAAAAGTATTCTTAAAGCTAATTCCATTTCCGTTATATTAGGCGACGGCCTTTTGTCGGCATACGATATGAGCGCGGATATCTTAATATTAAAAGAAATAGTCGAGTTTCTAAGGGACGAACAGAAAATTTTATATATTTATCCGCTTATAAAACCTTTTAATTATAGAGGGCTTGTAAATGCCGGGGTAAGTCCCAAAGACAGTCTTTCCGGTTTTACCTCAATAAATTTCGGGTTAAACGGCGGGAAAATTAAAAACATGATATATATAGGCGACGTATCCGGCGGCCCCGCTTCTAAAGAGATAGCCAAATATGCGGCAGATATGGAATTTTTGGCAGTTTTATCTTCTAAAACAAGCATACTTTCGGCTATGGCGGATGTCGTTTTACCGGTTAGGGATTTTCTAGAAAACAGGAATTCTTTCTATGAAAATTTTGAGGGTAGATTGATAAATGTAAATAATGAGTTTCACTTAGAAGGAAATAGGCATGATATTTTGTCTTTATTGATCGAGATTTCAAACAAACTCGGATATTCTTTTGATTATATACAAAAAGAAATAACGGATTTTATTAATTCATTAAAAGCAAAAGATATGATATATTATAATAAAATTAAAGCCCGAAGCCAGTTTTATTATAACGATAGATCAAAGAATTTCTATTAAAACATCAATGCATAAATAAAAATATTATTAAGGTATTATAAAATATGCTATTCAATCTTATTGCAGATATTATTAAAATTTTAATCGTTTTTACGTGTCTGCTTCTAGTTGCCGCTTATCTTACTCTTTTAGAGCGCAAGATAGCGGCTAAAATACAAAACAGGATGGGCCCAATGGAAGCTGGATTTCATGGGTTATTACAGCCCATAGCCGACGGAATAAAGCTATTTTTTAAAGAAGATATTATTCCTGCAGGCGCCAATAAGTTCTTGTTTCTTTTGGCTCCGATAATAGTCGTTATTCCCGCTTTGACCACCTTTGCCGTCATCCCTTTCGGTGCGCCGGTAAAAATTATGGGGCATATCGTCCCTCTCCAGATTACCGACGTAAACATAGGCATACTTTTTATTCTGGCGCTAACATCGCTGGGCGTTTATGGAGTAATGTTAGGAGGATGGGCATCTAACAGTAAATATTCCCTGCTTGGAGCTCTGAGAACCGCCGCACAGATGATAAGCTACGAAGTTGCCCTTGTTCTTTCTATCGTAGGTATCATAATGATTGCCGGGGATTTAAGTCTTGCAAAAATAGTTTCGGAACAATCGCATATGTGGTTTATAGTATATCAGCCGGTAGGATTTATAATTTATCTTATAGCATCTACCGCCGAAATGAACAGGGTTCCGTTTGATTTAGGAGAAGCCGAAGGAGAGCTTGTGGCGGGATTCCATACAGAATATTCCAGTATGGAATTTGCATTTTATTTTATCGGCGAATATGCCCAGATGGTAGTAAATAGCGCTGTAATAGTAACGCTGTTTTTGGGAGGATGGGAGGGGCCGTTTCTCCCGTCCGTTTTATGGTTTCTAATCAAAGTTTTTTTTGTCATACTGATATATCTGTGGTTCAGGTGGACTTATCCAAGGCTCAGGTACGACGAACTTATGGATCTGGGGTGGAAAGTTTTATTACCGTTAGCTTTAGCCAATATTATAGTTACAGGTTTTATAATGATTTTGCTCAACAGGTAAAGGCAGGAAAGATATGGATACCGAAAAACAGGAAAATTCTATTATAGAAATTTCGAAGAATCTTTTAGTAGGACTTAAAACTACTATTAAGACTTTTTTTCGTAAGCCGGTAACGTTTCAATATCCGAGAGAAAAACGTATGATAGCGGAAAGGTTCAGGGCGTTTCCGCATCTTAACGTTAACGGGGACGGCTCTTTAAGGTGCGTCGCATGTTTTTTATGCCAAACCGTATGTCCGTCTGAAGCTATTAAAATAAAGTCCGGTTATGTCGATTACGGAGATAAACACGAACTTACCGAAAGACAAAAACATAATCACAGCTTGGATAAACTTAAGAGCGGAACTTTTGACGACGGAAGAAGGCATCCGTCGTCATTCGAAATAGATCTGTTAAGATGTATCTGTTGCGGGTACTGTGAAGAAATTTGCCCTGAAGAAGCTATAAGCATGGGGAGCGATTACGAAGTCGCTTTTTATACGCGTGATGAGGGGATATACGGAATAGAAAAATTAATTAAATCAAGGTAAATTGGTAAATTAAAGAGGGTTATTTTGGAAGCGCTTTTTTATATTTTTTCATTTATTGCAATTTTTTCGGCATTAATGGTTATAACAATGAGAAATCCGATGACATCGGCGCTTTATCTGATTTTATGTTTTTTTGCGTTTGCCGGTTTTTACGTAATACTTGATATGCAATTTCTTGCGGCTATGCAGATACTTGTTTACGCCGGAGCGATAATGGTCCTTATCGTTTTAGTTATTATGCTGCTAAATATTTCAAAAATAAAAGATATGAAACCTTATCTGCATCAAAAAATTATCGGCGTGCTAATTTCCTTAATTTTATTTATTGAAATTATTTTTTATATTTTTCACGGAGCGCAAAAAAAACCTATAGGTATTTTTACTCATGCTTTAATTAAAAAAATAGGAAATACTCAGGTTATAGGGGAATTTTTATTTACCGAGTATGTGCTGCCTTTCGAGATTGCTTCTATTCTTTTATTTGTTGCAATAATAGGAGCTTATTTATTTGCCAAGAAGAAATTTTAATTATCATTATAGGGTGATAAATTTATGAACAGTTATTTAATAGTAGCAAGTATAATTTTTTCCATAGGAACTCTTGGAGTAATTATAAGAAAAAATTTAATAGTCGTTTTCATGAGTTTAGAACTTATGTTTAATTCCGCTAATTTAGGATTTGTTGCAGTGTCTAATCATCTGCATCTGATTTCGGGAGACATATTTGTAATTTTTGTTATAGTCGTGGCTGCAGCGGAAGCCGCAATAGCTCTGGGCATTGCGATTACTTTTTACAGAGAAAAAGGAACGATAGATATCGATAAGGCAAACGAATTAAAAAATTAAATTAAAACTATAAAACTAAAGGATAATTATTTACAATGGATTTAAAAATATTAATCACATGGTTAATTCCTTTGTTTCCGCTTTCCGGCTGGCTGTTATGGGGTTTATTAGGAAAGTATTTTAAAGGTTTATCGGGATATATCGCCAGCGGTTTTGTAGTCGCATCTTTTATTTTATCTGTCATTCTTTTCTTTATAGTTGCCTATTCTCATGGATTTACGAACACTCTATACCCGTGGGTCTATGCGGGAATATTTAAAGTGGGAGTATCGGCAGTCATAGACAGGCTTTCGGTAGTTATGCTTGTTATGGTTACAGGCGTAAGCGCGCTCATTCATGTGTATTCTATCGGATATATGCAGGGAGACAAAGGTTTTTCCAGATATTTTTCGTTTTTGAACCTTTTCGTTTTTTCGATGATAATGCTTGTAATTTCCAATAATCTTCTGCTTCTATACGTATTTTGGGAAGCCGTCGGCTTCTGCTCATATATTCTTATAGGATTTTGGTACGAAAAAAAATCTGCTTCCGATGCGGGAAAAAAAGCATTTATCGTCAACAGGGTGGGAGATTTTGGTTTTGCCGTAGGTATTTTCCTTTTATTCGCAACGACTAAAACACTTAACTACGAGGCCGTGTTTACGGCTATTCCTTCAATACCCCCTTATATCGTGACAACTATAGCTTTGCTTTTATTTGCGGGAGCTGTCGGAAAATCGGCGCAGTTTCCTCTGCACATATGGCTGCCGGATGCCATGGAAGGTCCCACCCCTGTCAGTTCCCTTATACATGCGGCAACGATGGTTACGGCAGGAGTATATATGATTGCAAGATTTCATGTTATATTTTCTTATTCGCCTGTTGCTTCGGAAGTCGTGCTTATAATCGGCACCTTTACCGCATTCCTTGCCGCGTTTATAGCGCTTACCCAGTTTGATATTAAAAGAATTATCGCATATTCTACGATAAGCCAATTGGGATATATGTTTATGGCGGTCGGGATAGGCTCATACACGGCAGGGATATTTCATCTAATATCCCATGCAGTTTTTAAAGGACTGCTCTTTTTAACCGCAGGAAGCGTGATGCATGGACTTTCCGGAGAGTTGGATTTAAGAAAAATGGGCGGACTATATTCAAAAATGAAAACTACGGCTGTTACGTTTATAGTAGGCGGACTTGCTTTGTCGGGCATACCTCCGTTTTCCGGTTTTTTCTCGAAAGATGCCATACTTGCGGACGTTTATAATAAAGGCTTTTATTTTGCATGGATAATCGGCGAAATAACCGCATTAATGACCGCTTTTTATATTTTTAGATTAATATTTCTCGCATTTTTTGCGGAATCCAAACTGGATCCGGGTAAGCATGTCCACGAATCCCCTAAAATTATGACTATTCCGATGATAATACTGGCATCCTTTGCTGTAATAATAGGATTTTTAGGGATACCTCCGTTTAATGAATCTTTGTTTTATAATTTTTTACATATAGATTTTAAAAATGCCTATGATTTTGCGCCTTTTGTCAATAATGCTCCGTGGTATCTTTTGAGCTTTATATCCGTATTAGCGGGATTATCGGGGATATACATAGCCTATCTTTTGTATATCAAAAAGGCGGTTGACCCTGAAAGAATTAAGTCTATTTTTAAACCCATCTACGTATTGTCTTATAATAAAGTTTATATAGACGAAATATATAATTTTTTAATCGTAAAACCGTTGCTGGTGTTTTTTGATTTCTTATGGAAAATTATAGACGTAAAAGTTATCGACGGCGCAGTTAACGGCATTGCTTCGGCGTTTGCCGGTTTTTCTGTTAAAGCGCGGAAAATTCAAAACGGAATGTTGATGAGTTATATTTTAACGCTTTCAATAGGCGTAGCGGCTCTTCTTTTCTATTATTTTATTAGATAAACTTATAAACTTAAGGAATATAATTATATGGATTTTTTCATAAAGTATTTACTGTCTATATTGATTTTTTTTCCTGTCGTTTCTATTTTTTTATTGCTTCCGGTGAATAAAAAAAACGAAGGGATATTAAGAAATCTTTCTACCGTTTTATCGTTAATAGAGTTTATTTTTTCGCTTTATCTTTTTGTTTATTTTAAAGAGAATACCTATAAATTTCAGTTTGTGGAGAAATTTAACTGGATTCCTTCATTTGGAGCGTCATATTTTCTTGGAATTGACGGGGTTAGCCTTTTTTTAATCTTACTTACGACGCTTTTGACGTTTGTTTCTTTGTTGTCAAGCTATAGATACATAAAAGAGCATGTCAAAGAATTCGTTATCCTGATGCTCCTGTTGGAAACCTTTATGATAGGGACTTTTGCGGCTTTAGACGTTTTACTGTTTTATCTTTTCTGGGAATTTATGCTTATTCCTATGTATTTTATTATCGGCATGTGGGGGACGGGAAGGAGGGTTTATTCCGCGGTTAAGTTTGTCCTTTATACGCTTTCCGGCTCTTTAATAATGCTTTTCGGGCTAATTTATATATTTATAATGCATTATGACCAGACCGGCAATTTTACTTTTAATATATTAAGATTATATAATACGCATATTTCGGACGACCTTCAGTTAATTTTATTTATAGCTTTATTTTTAGGTTTTGCTGTAAAAATACCACTTTTTCCTTTCCATACTTGGCTTCCCGATGCCCATACGGAAGCTCCGACTGCCGGCAGCGTCATTCTTGCCGGCGTTTTATTGAAATTCGGCGTTTACGGATTTTTCAGGTTTGCGATTCCTCTTTTGCCGAAAGCGGCTTTTATACTTGCCCCTTTTATTATCATTCTGGGCGTTATAGGAGTTCTTTATGGAGCGTTTGTTTCGGTAGTGCAGAAAGACCTGAAAAGATTAGTTGCTTTTTCCAGCGTTTCCCATATGGGTTTTATAATATTAGGACTGTTTGCAATGTCGGTAATAAGCATAAACGGCTCGGTTATCCAGCTTTTAAATCATGGAATTAGTACGGGAGCCCTGTTCCTATTCGTCGGCATGCTTTATGAAAGAATGCACACGAGGCAGATTAAAGATTTCGGCGGTATTGCAAAAAAAGCTCCTATACTTACGACGCTTTTTATGATTTCGGTTCTAGCATCCGTAGGACTTCCGGGGTTAAACGGATTCATAGGAGAATTTTTAATATTAATCGGTTCATTTCATAGTTATCCCGTTTTAACGATTATTGCCGCAAGCGGCATTATTTTTGCCGCAGTTTATTTATTATGGATGTTTCAGAGAGTCATGTTCCAGGATATTACCAATCCCGCGGCAGAAAATTTCGAAGATATGAATTTAAGGGAAATCATTACGATTTTGCCTTTGGTTATCCTAATGTTTTTGATAGGATTTTATCCTATGCCGTTTTTAGACAGAATCGACCCTACCGTTTTGCATTTTGTATCTATGATGAATCATCATAAGGCTGTTTATACCGTAATTAAATTAAAGACGGGGTTGTCCAATGCATAATGTGCCTTCTATATACGGAATGAATCTCTTAGAAAAAAGTATGCTCGGGATTATACCCGAAACCGTAATTATAATATTTGCTTTTATTGTTCTTTTTCTAACCTTTTTTGGAAACCTTGCAAAAGGGAAAAATTCTTATTATCTTTCTTTAATAGGAATAGGTTTTTCCATTCTGTACGTATTAATGCTTTCAGGCAAGAATATATACGGTTTTTACGGATCGGTCGTATTTAATAGCTTTGAGGTATTTTTATTTATTGCTATTCTTTTTTCCGGTTTGTTTACAGTTTTGATGTCGAAAGATTATATGGAAAATTCGGGGATGCCCGCACCTGAATATTACAGCCTTATTCTTTTCGGAATATCGGCAATGATGTTTTTAGTCTCGTCCAATAATTTAATAATGATATTTTTAGCCATAGAATTTATGTCTATAAGCGCTTATATACTTACAGGCTATATTAAAGGCAATACAAGAAGCACCGAAGCGGCGCTTAAATATTTTATACTCGGCGCATTCGCATCGGCATTTTTACTTTTTGGCTCGGTTTTTATTTATGCGTCTACCGGGCATTTAAATTTATACGATATACATTCATTTTTAGGAAATATTTCTTACGCCGGTTTAATTAATAAGAGCGGCGGCATCGGGATTAAAATATATATTTCGGTCGGACTGGTTCTATTTTTAGTAGGACTGGCTTTTAAAATGTCGTTATTTCCATTTCATTCATGGACGCCGGATGCTTATGACGGCGCTCCTACCCCGATAACGAGTTTTATGGCGACGGGAATCAAGATAGCCGCTTTTGCAATTTTTTTGCGAATTTATTCGCTTATTTATAATTTTAATATTATGAATTTTAACGATATATTATGGCTTCTTGCAGTTTTTTCTATGACGTTCGGAAATATAGCCGCCATTTTATCTTCAAATATAAAAAGACTTCTGGCGTATTCATCTATTGCCCAGGCAGGTTATATACTTATAGGAGTTATAGGGGGCGGGTTATACGGTTATTCGGGAACGCTGTTTTATTTGCTCTCATATGTTTTTACGACTGCCGGAGCTTTTGCCGTTGTCGTTATATTTGAAAATTCCGATTTAATTTCGTTGGATATTAAAAGATATTCAGGAATAGGATATAAATATCCGTTCATTGCCGCTTCTATGTCGTTTTTTTTATTATCGTTTGCCGGAATACCCGTAACCTCCGTGTTTATGGGGAAATTTTACGTGTTTTCTTCCGCTATTAAATCCGGTTACAACTGGTTAGTCGTAATTGCTCTTTTAAACAGCGCTTTTGCGGCGTTTTATTATATTAAGATAATCGTTAAAATGTATATGCCCGATAAAGAGCCGGCAAGCTCATCTTTAAATTCTTCGAGCGATAATTTAGGAATTACTCACGGTGTAATAGATGACGGATTAATGATTACAATTATAATTTGTTTAATCCTAACGCTCTTTATGGGAATATTTCCTCAAATATTTATTAATTTTGCGAATAATTCAGCCGGTTCGTTATGGAGAATATAACTTATTACGCTCCCGCGAAGGTTAATTTTTCTTTAAGAATCGGCAGAAAAGAGCCCGGAGGTCTTCATAAAATTCATTCCCTTATGAGAAAAATCGGGATAACCGATAAAATTTCTTTTAAGATTAGGGAAGACGGCTATAAAATTAAAGCCGTTTCCGGCGCAGTTTTAAAAAATAGCGGAATGGAAGCCGATCTGCAATCCATTTCAAATGAAAATAATATAATCGTAAAGACGGCGAAAGTTTTTTTTAATAAATTAAACATTAAGGACAAGGGAATAGAAGCATTAATAGAAAAAAATATACCCTTTAATGCCGGATTAGGAGGCGGCTCAAGCGACGGAGCCGGTTTGTTGCTAAAATTGAACGAAGCATATAATAATATATTGGAAAAAGTTGAGTTAAGGAAACTGGCATTAAAAACAGGTTCGGACGTGCCGTTCTTTTTAACGGAAGGCGATGCTATAGTATCGGGGTTTGGCGAAAATATTAAAGAAATCGAAACCGGTGAATTGCCGAAATACTATATTGTTTTAATCATACCTGATTTTGGAATAAGTACAAAAGAAGCATATGCGGATTACGATGATTTTTTGTTGACAAATAATATAAATTATTATAATATTCAATACTTAGACTTTAGAGATTTGGAGTTTGAAAACGATTTTGAGCGCGTAATGTTAAAGAAATATCCGGTTCTTAAAGAAATTAAAGAATCGTTAATTTTAAACGGAGCCGAATTGTCCCTTTTATCCGGAAGCGGTTCCGCTATATTTGGGGCATTTAAAACTGAAAAAAGCGCGAATTCATATCTTAATAATTTGAAATCGTTTCGTTTTTATCACAGGGTACGCTTGAGCTATTCGACAGAAACTTTATAAACTATTACTCAATTTATTTTTGGAGGGATTTTGTTATGCAAGTGACGGAAGTTAACGTTTTTCCCGTAAACGAAGAGAAATTAAAAGCCTATGTTACAATTACATTTGATAACTGTTTTGTCGTTAGGGACCTTAAGATAATTAACGGAAAGGATGGGTTGTTTGTTGCAATGCCTAGTAAAAAAAGAAAGGACGGCACGTT
>JAKASB010000034.1 GCA_021828255.1 bacterium
AGCTGCCGCTTTTTTAGCCGGAGCTTTTTTAACTGCCGGTGCAGGTTTAACTGCCGGAGCTTTCGGGGCAGGTTTCGGAGTCGGTTTCTTTGCGCAACCAGAAAACGCTAAGGCAGACACGACTAAAAATACTCCTAAAACTAATACTGTAAGCTTTTTCAAAATTTATCACCTCCTTTAACTTTTTTATTCTATTTTTAGCGAAGGGTTTTGTCAAGAGAAATTTTTATTGAAAAAAAAATTATTGAAAAAAAATTGTAATATAATATCATATATTATGATAAATACTATGATAAAATGAAGACATTAAATTCATTAAATTTTCATATAATAACCAAAGATTTCGATTTAAACGAAGAAGAAAAATATCTAAAGGATTTGATTGACGTCGCCGTTTCAAGTTCTGTAGATATTTTACAGTTAAGAAATAAAAAAATACCGGCGGGCAATCTTTATCTATCAGCTCTATTTATAAAAAAAGCATTGGAAGGTTTTAAAAAAAATAAAAAACCTATGCTTATAATAAACGATAGACCCGATATTGCATATATGGCGGGAGCGGACGGCGTTCATATCGGGCAGGACGATTTTCCGGCGGCTTGCGTAAAAAAATTATTTCCCGACTTGATAATAGGCGTTAGCGTAGAAAATATTGAACAAGCGGTCAAGGCGGAAAAAGACGGCGCCGGTTACATAGGAATCGGGCCGGCTTATCCTACCGCATCTAAAGCCGATGTCGGCGCGTTAATGACGCGTGAAACCATGAAAGAAATATGTGATGCGGTTAATATACCCGCAATAGCTATCGGAGGGATAAACGAGTTTAATATTAAAGAGCTTGCTCCGTTGGGCGTGAGTGGAGTTGCCGTAATAAGCGCGGTTTCAAACGCAAAAAACCCTCTGAACGAGGCTTTAAAATTTAGAAAAAATATAGATAAATATTTAACCGGCAGCGGTATTAATCACGGTATTAATAATTAAGGGGCATATGATTTGATAGAATTCAGCCACGTATTTAAAAGTTACGATAAAAACTATGTTTTAAGGGATTTAAATTTTACCGTTAACAAAGGCGAATTTATTTTTATAACAGGACCGTCCGGCGCCGGCAAAACAACAACTCTAAAAATGCTTATAGCCCTCGAAAACCCCACCCATGGAGCGGTAAAATTTTTAGGAACGGAACTTCAGGATTTAAAGCCGCGGGACATACCTTTTTTAAGAAGAAAAATAGGCTTTGTGTTTCAGGATTTCAAACTTCTTCCGAATAGGACGGTGTTCCAGAACGTTGCTCTTGGACTCGAGGTATCGGGAATTTTCGGCAATATAATAATAAAAAATGTTTCAGAAATATTAAAAGCCGTGGAACTTTATAAAAAAAAAGACGAGTTTCCTTTAAGTTTATCCGGCGGCGAACAGCAAAGAGTCGCTATCGCAAGGGCGCTTGTTCAGAATCCTCAGGTTCTGCTTGCCGACGAACCGACCGGAAACCTAGACGAAGAGACCTCGAAAATTATAATAGACATAATAAAATCTTTTAATAACAAAGGCACTACCGTAATATTAGCTACGCACAATAAAAATCTTATAAATATGGGAAGGGCTCGGGTAATTGATATCACAAAGAGTTAATTATTTCATAAACTATTTTAAGATTGCAGTCTTAAATATTAAATCTAATATTTCCGGCAACGTCTTCGCTTTTTTAATAATGTCTTTTTCGTTCTTTATAATGCTGTTTTTTCTTCTCTGCTATATAAATATCTATAATTATATGGAAACTCTTCAAAAAAATAACGTAATGATAGTTTTTTTGAAAAATAAAGCTAAAGGCAGGACAGCGGTCAACTTTATCAACGGAATCGAGGGGGTTAAGAGCGCCCAATATTACAGTAATAAATCTTCGATGAAATTTTTAGAAAAAAAAGTAAAAAATTTAAAATCTATTTTAAAAAATATAGATCCTCGCAACCTTCCTGCCTTTATAAAAATTAATTTTAAAAAAAGCGCCGTAAGCAACATTTTTTTAAGCAATATTTATTTGCGTATAAAGTCACTGAAAGGAGTCAAACTCGTTTACTATAATAAAATGCTCCGGTATAAAATAGTCCGGTTTATGTTTTTTACTAAAGTTATAGGGCTTGTGCTCTTTTTGTTTTTATTTATACTGTCGATTTCCATATCCTACAGCGCGATAAAGCTGGTCATACTTAGAAAGCAGAACGAAATAGAGATATTAAGGCTTATAGGGGCTACGAATAATTATATCAGAATACCCATGTTCATAGAAGGAGAAATAGGAACTATTTTATCTTTTTTCATTTCTATCTCTCTTCTTTTCGCAATCTATGAGATATTTATATTTTACAGGTTCGATAGTTTTCTGGAATTTTTCCACATAAAAATAATTTTTTTAAATCCGCCGCAAATAGCTCTGGTATTTTTAATAGCGGTAATATCCGGCATCGCGGGGACATATCTATCGTCTAAAAAATTCTTCTGAAACCAAAAATTTCATATAGAACCCTTACGGTGAAAAGTTAAATTTTAGCATTGTCATTCCCACTATATCTTTTGCCTGCGTTTATCAAAGTATACCTTTGATGCAGGCAAAAGATGGCGGGAATCCAGAATTTTTGAGTTAAATATCGGCGATTGATTCCAAGAGTTCGATATTTATATGCCTTTCTATATTTTCCGATAAAAGATTAAAACTGTCATTTTTAACCGTTTCATAGGATAGGCTTTTATCTTTGCCGTAATCAAAATCGGTTGTTTTTCCGGAGTAACTAATATTTTTGTTTACTAATAATTCTATTATAAAATTTTTAAAAACCGTATTGGCAAATAATCCATGAATATATGTTCCTACTTTTTTATTATCTTTAGATATAATGCCTGTCTCCGGCGAAAAACCGCCGACGCCTTTTTCCGCCGGTTCAAATATATCTGCGGTAATATCGTCACCTAAATAATTCTTCAAAAAAAACGTTCTTCCGTTATGAATTTCGTATCCGTCTAAAAAAGACTCGCAAACATCATTATTGGCTTTAAATTTGTATTTTTGATTAACTAATATCTTTTCTTTGCATAATTGTGTTTCTGTTTTAAAAAAACCGAAGCCCGGCATGCCGCAGGCGGAGGTAGAACCGGAGGAAGATTCTAAATTATAAGGATCCGTTATTTGCTCTCCCATCATCTGAAACCCGCCGCATATCCCCATAATAATACCTTTCCCTTTTTTCTCAAAACGTTTTATATAATCAAAAATTCCGGACTTTTTAACGGCGGTTAAATCGGCAATAGTAGATTTTGACCCAGGGATTATTATCATATCGAATTCATCCGTTTTTGAAGGAACGCCGTCGAAAAATCTAACCATTAACCTTTCGTCAAAAAAAAGAGGGTCGAATTCATTAAAATTGGAAATATGGTCTAAACGGACTATTCCGATATTTAACCTGTCGTCCCTGCCGTTATCTTCGTTGCCCCTGCCATATCTGCCGTTATCCCCACCGTCCCTGTCGTCCCTGCCATAATCTCTGCCGTTTCTGCCGTCTCTTTTCTTATTTCCGCAGTTCACCGCATCCCCGCTATAATTGCCAAAAGTTTTTAAATTCAGGCTGTCTTCCGCCTCGATATGAAGGTTCTTAATATGCGGAATAACCCCAAGACACGGTATTTTAAGTCTCTTTTCCATTTGTTTTATTCCAACTTCCAGTATAGACGCATCACCCCTGAATTTGTTCACAATAAAGCCTTTTACTAACTTCCTCCACTTTGGCGGAAGCAGTTTAACGGTTCCGTAAAGAGAAGCGAAAACACCCCCTCTTTCTATATCGGCGGTTAAAATTACCGGAACATCGTAAATTTCGGCAAAACCCATATTTGCAATATCGTATTTAAATAGGTTTATTTCCGCAGGGCTTCCCGCCCCTTCTATGACTATGAGGTCGTTTTGTTTAGTTAAAAATTCAAAAGAATCCGCCGCCTTTTTGAGAAAAAAACCTTTTCTGCGGTTGTAATCTTTGAAATTCATATTGCCAAAATGTTTTCCTTCGACTATTAGATGCATTTCCGTATCAGACGAGGGTTTTATTAAAATAGGATTCATCTGCCTTAACGGTTTTTTAAAAGCCGCTTCAGATTGAACTGCCTGCGACACGGCAATTTCAAAACCGTCTTCGGTAACGAAACTGTTAAGCGACATATTTTGGGGTTTAAAGGGCGAGCAGCATACGCCTTTGCCGGAGAAATACCTGAGAAATCCCGCCGTCAAGACGCTTTTCCCTGCAGAACTCGACGTTCCTTGAATCATAATAAATTTTGTTTTACCGTTTGCCATACAATAGTCATGATCCCCCGGAAAAAGGTGTCAGATTTCGAATAAATAAATCTGACACCTTTTTCTACCTTATCATTGAAACAGGAAGCCCCGTCCGTTAGGGCGGAGTATTTCACAATAATTCCTATTTGTCTCCTTTAATAAAAGAAATATCTACCCCCCCCCCCCCCCCCCCCGACTTAACAGCTTTCAAAAATGCTTCTACGACTTTCGGGTCGAACTGGGTTCCCGAATTTTTCTTAATCTCTTCTAAGGCGGCATCTACGGGAAGAGCTTTTCTATAAGGTCTGTTAGTAGTCATAGCATCAAAAGTATCCACTACGGCAATTATTCTTGCCGCAATAGGTATATCTTCTCCTGAAATACCTGCGGGATAACCTTTCCCGTCGTATCTTTCCTGATGGTGGAGCACGTCGTTTGCTATGTGGCTTAAAAACTTTATTTTTTTGAGCATATTATAGCCTATTTCCGGATGTTTTTTAATCTCTTCGTATTCTTCATCGGTTAATTTTCCAGGTTTATTTAATATGGAATCTTTTATGCCGATTTTCCCGACATCGTGCATTGCCGTCGCATATCTTATATTTTTTGTTTCATCGCCGTTTAACCCAAGTTCTTTGGCTACCGCGACCCCGTAACCTATCAGTCTGTCGCCGTGGGTTCTCGTATATGTATCTCTGGCTTCTATCGCCTCGGATATAGAACTTATGGTTTCAAAATGCTCTTTTTCGATATAATTAAGCGTTTGGACATTATATATCGCAACGGAAATTATGTTTGAAATATTGGATATGAAATCTACGGTTTCAACCGAATACTCTATCTTTTTCTTGCCGAAAAGAAAAATTAAGCCTAAAAAATCCTTGTCCGTTTTAACCGGTATCCCGATAAATGTCTGTTTAGGAACATCTTTAAAGAAACAGTCGCAAGTGTTATTATTATAGCCGGTCACGTTTTCATCGTAATAACTGATAGAAGGATAATCAAAGCTTAATGTTTTTAAACATTTGCAGTCTTCTAATTTCATAAGCTCATGTCCGTAAAATGAACTGTCCATATTATAGTCCTTAAATAATTTCAAGGTCATATTTTTAAGAAACGGACAATTTTCACATTTTTGCAATATTTTAGGCTCTGGAGGGCATTTTACGAACGGGCATTCGAAGTCGGTCATATTATAACAGTTTAAATTGCCGCCGAATATAGAACATCCAGTCATATTGCAGTTAAAAAATTCATAGCAAAATTTATTTTCTTCTTTATCCTCATTCTTAAGATATACTAAAGCTGAATCTGTTTTGGTAAAAATCATTAATCTCTTTACCGAATAATCAATAATGCTGGAAAGGTCTAAAGAAGACGAAACAAGCTTTGAAATCTCAAGAAGATTCACGGTTTTCTGACTTTCTTCTTTCTGTCTTAAGTATAAAAGATTGGCATTTTCATATAAAGTAAGACTGTATATGAAAATGCCTCCCATCATGGCTATGAATTTTGCAATTTTAATTTCTTCTTCGGAAAAATCGTAAATATCCTTTTTGTATATATTTAAAGCCCCTAAAACAAGGGAACCGGCGTAAATAGGGACGCTGAGCAAAGACGACATGCCGGTAAACTGCTTTTCCAGCTCATAATATATCTCGGAGAGGTCGGATTTAAGATTGCCGCTGGCTAACAATTCGCCGTTTTCTATTACCGAACCTATTAAGCCTTCTCCAAGCGACATCTCGAAATCTTTTTTTATGAATTTGCCGCCTTGATAATATTTAACGCAAATTATTTTTTCTATATCTTCCTTGAGCATAAATATAGTTATAAGATCGCTTTTAATAAAAAAAGAGGCGGTAATAGAAATTTTTTCGTAAATTTCGTCCCTTGTATTTTTAGAGATAAGGTCTTTAGATAAAAAATAAGCTATATCTGGATACTCTACCATCTTGAAAGAAGATAAATTAATATTTAAGTTAATTTAAGTTAATAATTTGCAAATTTTTTTATTCTTTCGCTTCTTATATCATCTTTATTGTATTTTTTAAATTCTTCGATGTTTTCCAAAATAGCTTTTTTCAGGTTTTCAGATGCAAGTTTTATATCTCTGTGCGCTCCGCCCAGAGGCTCCGGTATAATACCGTCGATAACTTTGAAATCGTTTAGCAGGTCTTTTGCCGTAAGTTTTAAAGAATTGGCGGCATCTTCGGTTTTAGAAATATCTTTATATAAAATAGAAGCGCACCCCTCGGGCGATATTACCGAATAAACCGAATATTCCATCATTAAAACCGTGTTCCCCGTTCCGAAAGCAAGCGCCCCGCCGCTCCCGCCTTCTCCTATTACTACGGATATAACGGGGACGGAAACATTCAAAAGAGTATATATTGTTTTTGCGATTGCTTCAGACTGGCCTCTTTCCTCTGCTCCTAAACCTGGATATGCGCCTGGCGTATCTATTAGCGTAACTATTGGAATGGAATATTTCTCGGCAAGTTTAAAAAATCTCTGGGCTTTTCTGTAGCCTTCCGGATGAGGCATACCGAAATTTCTGCACATTTTATCTTTTGTATTGCGTCCTTTCTGGTGTCCGACGATAAGCGCCCTCTGCTTATAGCCTGAGGCGCTGTCTTTGATAAAGCAAAAACCTCCGACTACGGCTTTATCGTCCATAAAAAGTCTGTCTCCGTGGAGTTCGACAAAATTTTCCGTCATTAAATCTATATAATCCATAGTATAAGGTCTTAAAGGATGCCTGGACAACTGGGTAATCTGCCATCTGTTTATGTCTTTAAATATATCTCTTGTAAGTTTGTCCTTTTTGGCTTCGAGATTTTTTATTTCGTCGCCTACGTTAGTAAAACCCCCGAGATTAAACGTCTTTAACTCTTCTATCTTCTGCTCCAGCTCAATTATCGGTTTTTCAAATTCAAGATACTGTATCGCCATAAATATTTATTTAGTTATTTAGTTTTATATTACTATTATGTTAATTATTTAAACTATTGCGTCAGTTTTTTTATTATACCATTAATCACATAATATTCAAATAGCCTGATAGAGGTTTAGATTTTAGCAATGCTTTATCCACACTAAAGTTCCCGCTAAGCATTATATTGTATCCCAATATCCTTAATATTACTTTAGAACTTCCTCTTGAATCCGACAAACTATTTTTTATCTCGGAAAGAAAGTTTTTAAATTCTCCGGCATTAAAGAGAGCCGCATTTTCGCTTATTTCTATAATGCATATATCTTCTTCCTGCTTTACCTGTTTTTTTATTTTAACGCCGTCTAAGAGTTCGATATGTTCCCCTATAACCTTAATATCTAAATCTAAGTCTAAATCTACGCCGTCATAACCTTCTTCATATCCAGATTTTCCGGATTCCGTTTTATTCTTGCCGTTTTTATCTGCATCGCTTAGAGCGGCGTCTTCGTCTATCACTTCCACAGATTCAAATCCCTTATTGCGTGCATTACCTGCCGAGTTCAATCCTGAAAAATCAATCCTGCCCGTCAAAATTACCGGTTGATTTGTTTCCAGAATTTCTTCGTATTTTAAAAAGTTTTTTGGAAAAAAAACGACTTCGATGTTTGAATTTTTATCGTTTAATATAAATGAAGCCATTTTATCGTTATTTCTTGTTTTATGAACTTTCGGCTGATTTATAACGCCGACCATTTTATATAAATTGTCCGCCGCCGGCTTGTTCTTGGCATTTATATATTCCGCAACCGTATCTATAACGGATTTTATGCCGAGCAGTTTAATCTTTTCTTCGTAACCGTCTAAAGGATGTCCTGAAAGATAAAAACCTAACGACTCCTTTTCGAAAGCAAGTATTGACTTTTTATCGTCCTTTTCTCCCGAAACCATTAAATAAGAATCGTCTTTTCCGTCATCATAATTAATATCTTCTTCAAAAGAGGCGAATAAATCGACCTGCCCGGAATCTTCTTTTTCCCTTTTGCGGGTAGCTTCGTTCATTACCGCTTCTAAATTATTCAACATCCATTTTTTGGATTCCCCGCCAATGTCTAAAGCTCCGCTTTTTATCAGGTTTTCTATAGTTCTTTTATTGACTCTCCGCGTATCTACCCTTGAGCAAAAATCTAATAAATCTTTAAACGGCTTATTTGTTCGGGTTTGTAAAATAGAAACTATCGCCGCTTTTCCGACGTTTTTAACAGCCCCCAGTCCCGTGCGGATTGCAAGTCTTCCGCCGTCTTTTGCTTCCGTTTTTACTATTGCAAATCTTTCCGCAGATTCGTTAACGGACGGAGGAAGTATTTCGCAGGCGTTGATACCGGACTTTGCCTCGTTTATTATCTTTGCCAGTTTATCGGTATTGGACATTTCGCTGGATAAAAGAGCAGCCGTAAAATGTTCCCTATAATTTGCCTTTAAATAGGCGGTCATATATGCAATATATGCATAGGCGGTCGAATGGGATTTATTGAAACCGTATTCTCCAAATTTGATAATTAAAGAGAAAATCTTTTCCGCTTTTATCTTTTCGATCCCGTTTGATTTGCATCCCGCAATAAATTTATCTTTCATCTGATTTATAAGTTCCGCCTGTTTTTTTCCTACGCCTTTTCTTAAAACGTCCGCCTCTCCCATAGAAAATCCTGCAAGATTAGTGGCTATTTTCATTATTTGCTCTTGATACAATATCACTCCGTAGGTATCCTGCAAAATATCTTTTAACGACGGGTGAATATAATGTATTTTAACCTTGCCGTGCTTTGCCTTAATAAAGTTATCAACCATGCCGCTGCCTAAAGGTCCGGGGCGGTATAGCGCAACAAGGGGTATTAAGTCTTCAAATGAATTAGGAGCAAGTTTTTTTATTAATTCTTTCATACCTGAACTTTCAAGCTGAAAAACCCCGGTCGTATCTCCGGCGCTTAAAAGTTTAAACGCCATCCTATCGTTTAAGTCGATATCGTATATATTGAAATTAACGCCCTGCTCCAGACCCCCTGTCAAAATACCGGTTTTAGAATCATTTATAAGGCTGATTGCTTCGTTCATTACCGTAAGAGTTTTTAATCCTAAAAAGTCGAATTTGATAAATCCTAATTTTTCCACATCCGTTCCCGTATATTGGGTAGTAATAACATCCGTTTCTTTCGTTCCTTTGTATAAGGGCATATAATTATGGATAGGTTCGTTCGATATGACTACTCCGGCGGCGTGAGTGCTGGCATGTCTTGCAAGACCTTCAAGCCTTTTTGCTATTTCTATCAATTTTTTTACTTTAGGATTCGTTTCTATTAAATCGCGAAGTTTTGGTTCTTCTTTTACCGCCTCTTCAAGAGTAATACCGAGTGTGTTTGGAACGAGTTTGGCTATTTTATCAACCTCGGCGTAAGGCATATTTAAAGCTCTTCCGGTATCTCTTATTACGGCTTTTGCAAGCATAGTTCCAAAGGTTATTATCTGGGAAACCTGTTCTTCGCCATATTTGTTCGCAACGTATTTAATGACCTCATCTCTGCCGTTTATGCAGAAATCCGAGTCTATATCGGGCATGCTTATTCTTTCGGGATTGAGAAATCTCTCGAACATCAAATCATATTTAATAGGGTCTATTTCGGTAATTTTTAAGCAGTATGCGACAAGGCTTCCGGCGGCGGAGCCCCTGCCCGGTCCCACCGGAATATTATGCTCTTTTGCATATTTTATAAAATCAGATACTATTAAAAAATATCCGGCGAAATTAGATTTTTTAATTACTTCTATTTCCATATCTAATCTTGATTTATAAACTTCGGCGGCATTTAAATAAGATTCGGCGGCGGCTTTGGTAGGATTTTTTATGAACACTTCTTTAAATCCTTCCCTTGTTTCACGTTCAAAATAATCTGCAACTGAAACTTCGGAAACTGCGCCGGAATTTTTATTTTCTTTATCCTTAAACTGCGGAAAATGATGTCCGTCTTTAAGTTTAAACGAAAAATTGCATTTATCGGCTATTATTTTAGTATTTGAAATTACTTCCGGGGGGTATCCGCCGAAAATTTCCCTCATTTCTTCCTGCGACCTGAAATAAAGGTCTTTTGTCGAAAATTTCATTCTGTCTTTGTCTTCCACCGTCTTACCGGTCTGAATACACAATAAAACGTCGTGGGCTTCATAGTCTTCTTTAAGAAGATAATGACAGTCGTTGGTGGCAACAAGCGGCACGCCGTATTTTTTAGATAAATCAAGCATGCCTTTATTTGCCGTTATTTGCTCTTCCATACCTTGAACCTGCATTTCTAAATAAAAATCGTCTTTAAAAAGTTCTAAATAATATTTAAGACTTTCTTCTGCCGCATCGTATTTTTCATGAATTATGTTGTAAGGAATTTCCCCTTTTATACAGGAGGATAGAGCAATTAAACCTTTATGGTTGTCTTTAAGGATATTCTTGTCTATTCTGGGCTTGTAATAAAATCCATCGATATAAGATTTAGATACTAATTTAGACAGGTTTTGATAGCCTTCGTCGTCTTTGGCAAGCAGTATAAGATGATAATAATATTTTTCGTTTGCGCTCTTAAGTTTCATATCCGACCTTGAAACATACATCTCGCAGCCGATTATCGGCTTTACCTTTTTTTTAACGGCTTTTTCGTAAAACTCTATAGCTCCGAACATATTGCCGTGATCGGTTATTGCAACTGAAGGCATATTAAATTCGATAGCTTTATCTATAATATCGTCTATTTTAATCGCCCCATCTAAAAGGCTGTAATGCGAATGAAGATGTAGATGGACAAATGGGCTTGCGCCATATTTCGTTTCGTTCATAATTTTATTCCTTTATACGTGTTTATTACTTATATACGTTTACTCCCATTCTATCGTCGAAGGCGGCTTTGAAGTAATATCGTAAACCACCCTGTTAATTCCTTTAACTTCCGAAATTATCCTTGAGGAGCATATCCTTAATATATCATAATCAATTTTTGCGAAATCCGCAGTCATTCCGTCCGCCGAAGTTACGACGCGAAGGGCTATAAGAGATTCATAGCTTCTTTTGTCTCCCATTACCCCTACGGTCTTAACCGGGATAAGCACGGGGAAAGACTGCCACACTTTGTCGTATAACCCGGCTTTTCTTATCTCTTCGGTTACTATTGCATCTGCTTTTCGTAAAACATCGAGCCTCCGTTTATCAACTTCACCGATTATCCGTATAGCTAATCCCGGTCCGGGAAACGGCTGTCTTTTTATTATTTCATCCGGAATTCCGATATTTTTCCCTATTATGCGCACCTCGTCTTTAAATAATTCCCTTAAAGGCTCAATCAATTTTAAATTTAATTTTTTTGGAAGACCGCCAACGTTATGGTGGCTTTTAATGATGCTTGAAGCTCCAAATACTTTTACCGATTCGATAACGTCTGGATAAAGCGTTCCCTGAACCAAAAAATTTACCCCTTTTATTTTTTCCGCCTCTTTTTCAAATATTTTTATAAAAAGTTTCCCTATAATTTTTCGTTTTCTTTCGGGGGCTGCAACTCCTTTCAATTCTTTTAAAAATAAGCCTGAAGCATTTACAAGTTTAATATTTAAGTTAAGATTTTCCCTGTAATATTTCATAACGGATTTTGCTTCCGTTTCTCTTAATAAGCCGTTATTAACGAATATGCATTTAAGCTTTTCCTTGACGGCTAAATTCGTAAGGACTGCGGCAACAGTCGAATCCACTCCTCCGGAAAGAGCGCATATAGCTCTTTTGCCGTCCGCCAGTTCTTTTATCTCCCTAACTTTACCCGATATAAAATCGTCTAATTCCCAGTCTCCTTTTACCTTTGCAATATTAAATAAAAAATTATTCAATATCTTCGTTCCGCAAGCGGTATGGATAACTTCGGGATGAAATTGAAGCCCGTATATTTTTTTTTCCGGATTTTCAAAAGATGCCGTATCGCAATTTTCGGTTTGAGACGTTACTATAAAACCGTGAGGAATTTTTACTATAATATCGCCGTGGCTCATCCATACGAGGCTTGATTTTTCGCATCCGTTAAAAAGCTTGCTTTTTTTTATTATTTCAAGATTGGAATGCCCGTATTCGCGGTTTTTTGCAGGCTTTACTCCTCCGCCCAATAAATACGCCGTGATCTGCATACCGTAGCAGATGCCGAGAAAAGGAATGCCCAATTCAAATATTTCTTTAGATATAATCGGGGCATCTTTGTCATAAACGGATGCAGGTCCGCCGGAAAGTATTACCGCATCCGGCTCAAAGTCTTTTATTTTATCTAAAGGCGAATTAAATGGGTATATCTCGCAATAAACCCTGCTCTCCCTTATTTTTCTAGCAATAAGCCGTGTATATTGCGAGCCGAAATCTATTATCAGTATTTTGGAGCGGCTTTTTTTCATATTTCATATATCTGCCTAATCGAGCCTGTAATTAGGCGCCTCCCTTGTTATAATTACGTCGTGGACATGGCTTTCTTTGAGTCCAGACGACGTAATTTTTATAAATCTGGTTTTAGTTCTTAGTTCTTCTATCGAGCGAACGCCGCAGTATCCCATTCCTGCCCGCAAGCCGCCTATAAGTTGGTTTACGGCATCGGAAAGCGTTCCTTTATAGGGAACTCTTCCTTCTATGCCTTCCGGAACAAATTTGGATTCGTCTCTTATATGGGATTGAAAATATCTGTCTTTGGAGCCGCTGACCATTGCGCCGAGAGAACCCATACCTCTATATACTTTATAGCTTCTCCCCTGATAAATTATAGTTTCCCCCGGGCTTTCCTCCGTGCCGGCAAAAAGATTGCCTATCATTACACTGTTTGCGCCGGCGGCGATAGCTTTGGAAATATCTCCGGAAAATTTTATTCCGCCGTCCGCTATTACCGGAACGCCGCTTTTGTCATATACCTCGGAACATTCCATAATTGCAGACAATTGAGGAACACCTACTCCGGCAACTATCCTTGTAGTGCATATGGAGCCCGGTCCTATGCCGACTTTTACGGCATCCACTCCCGCTTTAACCAGCGCTTCCGCAGCATCTTTGGTTGCGATATTTCCGGCTACTATGTCCATGTTATAACGATAACGTTTCTTTAAATATTTTATCATATCTATAACGCCCTTAGAATACCCGTGGGCGGTATCGATAACTATCGCATCTATTTCGACTCCGAAAAGCGCTTCGACCCTGTCTTCGGTATCTTTGGAAATCCCTACCGCCGCCGCAACTCTGAGTCTTCCCAAAGAATCTTTACATGAATTAGGATATTTTTTAATTTTCTCTATGTCTTTAATGGTTATCAAGCCTTTTAGATTAAAATTTTCATCTACGACGAGAAGTTTTTCTATTTTCTTCTCATGCAGGGTTTGTTTCGCGTCTTCGAGTGTCGTTCCCACAGGCACGGTAACAAGATGCTCTTTAGTCATAACATTGGCTACTTTTTCGTTAAGATTAACGGAAAATCTTAAATCCCTGTTGGTAAGTATCCCGACCAATTTGTCTCCTTTTACCACCGGAACGCCGGAAATCATAAATTTTTTCATAAGATCCAACGCATGAGATATTTTATCGTCGGGATTAACCTTTATAGGATTAGTAATCATTCCGCTTTCAGATTTTTTAACCTTATCAACTTCCGCAGTTTGCTCTTCAATGGTTAAGTTTTTATGGATTACGCCTATCCCGCCCTCGCGAGCTAACGAAATCGCCGTTTTTGCTTCTGTGACGGTATCCATAGCGGCGCTGACCAACGGGATATTTAAATTTATGTTTCGGGAGAACTTCGTTTTTAAATTAACGTCCTTTGGAAGTATCCCCGAATAGTCCGGAACTATAAGAACATCGTCAAAACTTAGTGATTCCGTTATAATCTCCTTCATGTTTATTCTTCCCCTCTTTAAAATTATTTTTAT
>JAKASB010000035.1:0-6551 GCA_021828255.1 bacterium
ATAAAACCTCTAATATTTAAATTATAAAACATAAAATTTAAAAAATCAAATTTTTTTTAATTATATTAAATCTCTTAAAAAATTTTACGCCGTCTTAAACATCCTTACCATATTGGACAGATCCAAAGCCATTTTGGCAAGCTCTTCCGAAGAAGCTATAACCTGCCTTGAACCCGCCTGTGCGTTATCCTGTGCTTTAATGATTTCTTCAGAAGAAAGAGATATTTCTTCGCTGACCTGAGACTGCTCTTCGGAAGCGGTTGCAATCTGGGTTATCATCTCTTTGAGTTTCGCCATTAAGGAGTTTATATTGGAGATGGCTTCGGCGGACTTGTCTGCAATTCCCGCTCCTTTTGAAACTTCCTCTTTTCCTTTCTGCATAGAGGTAACGGCATCCTTTGTATTTCTTTGAATGCTTAAGATCATCGATTCTATCTCTTTGGTTGCTTTGGTAGTTCTTTCGGCAAGCTTTCTGACTTCGTCCGCTACTACGGCAAATCCTCTTCCCTGTTCTCCGGCTCTGGCGGCTTCAATAGCGGCGTTTAAGGCAAGAAGGTTAGTCTGGTCGGCTATGTCGTTAATTACGCCTATTATTTCTCCTATCTTTTCGGAAGAAGAGCCGAGTTCGGTAATGGTAACGGATACGGCAGATACGGTCTTTTCTATGTTTTTCATCTCGCGTGCCACGTCCTGAACGGACTTAGTTCCGTAATCTACGACCTTTTCGGTTTCCTGTGCCTTCTGTGCGGAAGAAGAAGAGTTTTTAGCTACTTCTACAATGGCGATAGACATCTGCTTAATGGATTCTATTATGCGGGAGGCTTTTTCCCTCATCTGCTCTATGGTCTTTTCGAACTCCTTAGAAGAAGAATTAAGCTGCTCGGATTGCGAGCTTAAAGAGTTGGAAGTGTTTAGTATGCCTTTTACGTTGCCGGATAAAGAATCGACCAAACTGTTGACCTGGTCGATAAGGATGCCGATTTCGCTTTCTTTATGGACGCCTGATATTTTGATTTTGGAGGTGAGGTCACCTTTGGCGATCTGCTTGATTTTTTCATCGACTAAGTTTAAGACTTTAATGACCGAATTTTTAAAATAAACCATAATCATAATCGCGGCGATTAGAAAAAGGATAGGAAATGCTATAAATATGTAATTTAGCCGTTTCACCGTTTGATAATGAGAATTTTTTACAACGCCGTTAATTTGGTCCATCTGGGCAACCATCGGGTTTAGCTGACTGTTAAAATATTTATCGCTCATCGTTCCGCCTAAAAGCAGAGGATATTTCAAAAGCCTTTCGGCTATGGGGCGGAATATATAAAATTTATTTTTGAGGCTTTTTAAAAGAACGGCGGTCTTTTTGGACGAAAATTTATGCAATTTGGATTTTTCGGCTCCAAATACAAAGGCCGCTTTAACTTTGTCGAATCCCATAGTATATCCGGTTAGAGAATTAACCACGTTTGAAAAGATAGGCTTTGAATTTTTCACTAATTTTAATATTTTTGCGTCATAGTATTTTTCTATTTTTGCTTTTGCCTTTTGAGACTTTACCGCGTTCATTTTAAGCATTTTTATACGGGATAAAGAGGATAACTGAAGAAGATTGCCTTTTAAAGTTTTAATGCCGGTCAAAGTCTGGGAAATAACATCCGTATTAACCATCCCGTTTTTTAAGTTCTTAGCATAGAAAATCAGCAAGAGATTGACCAATAAAACAAAAATAAAACCTGCAACCATAATGAAATAAAGCTTTGATTTTAATGTCTTAAACATAATGCCCCCCTACATTTAAGTATAAACAAAATAAACAGTCCGTCTGTTTTTTTCCGTAAAAATATTATTTTTTATTATATATCGGCATTATGTAAAAAATCTATAATTAAATTAAATTGTCTAAAAATATTATATTTGTTATAATTTTAAATAAAATTATATAAGGAGGAAAAAAATGCCTTTCGTATCGGTTAAAATGCTTGCAGGAAGAACAAAAGAGCAGAAAAAAAACCTTATCAAATCGATTACTAAAAGCGTGTCGGAAAGTTTAAACATCGACGAAAACAACGTGTGGGTGGTCGTCGAAGAGTTTCCTTCCGACGAGTGGGGACTCGGCGGGGAACTCGCCTGCGATAAAATAAAAGCCAAAAAGGAAGCGGGCAAATGAAGCCGAGAGTCTGTCTGTCAATCGGAAATACCGGATTAAGCGGGGTATATGCCGCTATAGATTACGCAAAGAGCAAAGACGCGGAATTTGTAGAACTCAGGTTAGATATGATTGCCGAAACCGCGCCGTCAAACCGTCCGCCGGATAAACGGTCAAATAATTCCGACGGAGATTTTGATAAAGATGCCGTTTTGCCTGAAATAAGAAAAATAGTTTCTTACGCGAAAAATAAAGAAATTAAGATAATAGGGACAAACAGAGACGCGTCCTACGGCTCGAACAGATGCGTTTCCTTTCTCAAAAAGCAAAGATTTGCAAAACCGGCTGATTTAGAAATTACCGAAAAAGACGGTGATAGAGGAGGAGGCGAACCCGAAAGAATAAAATTTTTAAAGTCGGTTATAGAACTCGGCATCGACATTTGCGATATAGAAATGGATATTTTGGAACGAAACGTTATAAAAGATTTCATAAGTTTCGCCCATTCAAAAAAATCGCGGGTTATTCTTTCCGTCCACGATTTTAACGAACGGATAAATTTGCTCGATACCGTAAAATATTACATAGATTCAAGCTATTTCGGCGCAGATTATTTCAAACTGACCGATACCGTCATTTCCGAAGAAGATGCGGAAGGCGTATCCGAAAAAAATATAAAAATACGTTCTATCAAAATGACGGATGAAACGGCCTTTCCGGAATTTATAGTTTTCGGCATGGGCGGAAAAGGCAGGATGACCAGAGCGTTATCGGTAATTTACGGGTCGTATCTTGCATACTGCTCTTCGCCTTTCGGAATTACGGCACCCGGGCAGACGCCGCCGGACGAATTTTATAAAACGGTCAATTTCTTAAAGGCTTCGGTATGATTATTGGAAAAATATGAAAATTAAATTGACCAAAAGATTGCTTCGTCGCTAAAGCTCCTCGCAATGACAAAATAGCGCGCTCGCAATGACAAAGCGAATGCCCGGTATTCCGTGACAAAGCGAATGCTCGGTATTCCGTCATTGCGAGCATATCTTTGACTGCGTTTATAAAACCGACGGTTTTATGCAGGCAAAGAAGCGAAACAATCCCACTTTAAACAAATATGGGCGTAATTATAAACAATTTATCGAAAACTAAAAAGCTCGGCGAGATACTCGTAGATGCCGGACTCTTGAACCCTACCCAGCTCGAAACTGCGCTTGCCGAGGGAAAGAAGCGCAATTTAAGATTAGGTTCGGCATTGACCGCACTAGGAATACTTTCGGAAGGCAATATTTTAGATGCGCTTTCCTCCCAAATAGGTTTAAAAAAAATCGACCTTTCAAAGATTATAATAGACCCTGCGGTCGGAAAACTTATATCGGAAGGGCTTTCGAGGCAGTTCAAAATGGCGGCGATAAGTCTTTCCGACGGTATTCTTACCGTGGCGCTGTCCGACCCTTTAAACGTTTTTGCGACCGATGCGTTAAAAAGACATATTAATTATAATATCGATATAGTTCTGGCAAAAGAACACGATATCAGCAAGGCCATAGATTTTGTCTGGACGGCTAAAGATATATCTAAGGCGGCGTCATATGAAAAAGTCGTTCCGACCGATAATAAAAATTTTCAGGGTTTAGCTTCGGCGCAGACCGGCGCGGCCGCATTTTCTCCTTCGGTTTCCGCCGCGGTCAAAGAAGTCCTGCAGTCTGAAGACGTAAATATAATTAAACTCGTAAACGATATAATATATTCCGCTTCTAAAAACAGGGCTTCCGATATACACATAGAGCCTCTCTCGGACGAAATGATAGTCAGGGAAAGGATCGACGGCGAACTTATGGAAGCAAGAAGAATTCCTTTCCAGTTTTTAAATCCGGTTATCGCAAGAATAAAGATAATGGCAAATATGGATATTGCGGAAAAAAGGAATCCGCAGGATTCGAGATTCGACATAAACATCGGAGAAAAAAATTTAGACGTAAGAGTTTCCGTGGTTCCGACGATAAACGGGGAAAAAGCCGTTTTCAGGCTTTTGGATAAAACCTCCAAAGTTAATAAAATTTCGGAACTGCCTATCGATAAAAGCGATAAAGAAAAAATTTTAAAGATAATATATAAGAAATACGGTCTTTTTTTAATAACAGGTCCTACCGGTTCCGGCAAAACGACCACGGCATATTCGATGATTGCGGAACTTAACAGCATAAATAAAAATATCATCACCGTCGAAGACCCGGTAGAATATAAAATAAGATATATAAACCAGATAGAAGCCAATCAAAAAGGAGGAATGGGGTTTCCCGACGCTTTAAGAGCGGTGCTCAGGCAGGACCCCGATATTATTCTCGTAGGCGAAATAAGGGACGAAGAAACGGCAAGGATTGCTATTCAAGCGGCATTAACGGGTCATTTCGTTATTTCTACGCTTCATACGCAGGATTCTTCGAGCGCTATTTCAAGACTTGTCGATATGGGCATAGAGCCTTTTTTGATTTCTTCTTCTATTGCCGGAATAATCGGGCAGAGGTTAGTCAAGCACCTTTGCGGCGGTTGCAAACAGTCGTATGTACCGGAGCCGGAACTGCTTAAAGAACTGGGCCTTCCTGCCGGCGTTAATTTTAAATTTTATAAAGAAACGGGCTGTGATTTATGCAGAGAAACCGGTTATTACGGAAGACTCGAGATACAGGAAATTTTGGTGCCTTCGAGAAACGTCCAAAAACTAATTATCGAAAAAGCAGATGCGGCGCAGATAAGAAACGCCGCTATAAAAGACGGTTTTGTTCCGCTGAGAATGGCGGGGCTTAAAAAAGTAATAGAAGGCATTACGACTCTGGAAGAAGTTCTTCAGGCTACGCAGGACATATAGTACTTGCAATAAAAATGTAATTTAAAATATGCAGGTTTTTATTTATGGCTATATATAATTATAAGGCGAGAGACGGGCAGGGAAAGCTCATAGCCGGAAAAGTAGAATCTGCTTCTTCTATTGCCGCCGAAAGACAGATAGAAGAATTAAAACTTATTCCTATTTCGGTCGAAGAAGCCGCAAGTTTTTCATGGGGCGATTTTCTTCCCGTATTTCAGAATATCTCCAAAAAAGACATAATAGTCTTTTCGAGACAGCTTGCCACGTTATATCAATCCGGCGTGCCGCTTATTAAAAGCCTTGATTCTTTAATAGAATTCGCAAGAAATAGAAAATTTAAAGAGATTCTGGTGGAAGTCAAGCAGGACGTAGAAAGTGGTCAGACTCTTTCCAAAAGTTTTGCAAGGCATCCCAAAGTTTTTTCCGAAATATACGTAAATATGGTAGAAGTCGGCGAGACAAGCGGTCTTCTATACGAAATACTCGTAAGGCTTGCTCTTTTGATGGAAAAAGATATGGCGGTTAAAGCAAAAGTAAAGAGCGCTACTTTTTATCCTAAAATCGTCGTTTCCGCAATTATAATCGCGGTCGTAATTCTGGTAGGATTTGTTATACCTAAATTTGCTATGCTTTATCAAAGTTTTAATGTCCCCCTTCCATTAGAAACAAGGATATTAGTTGCTATTTCTAATTTTTTCGTTAGTTACTGGTATATAGTTTTAATCGCCTCCGCGGCTTTATTCGCCGGCGTAAAACTTTATCTGAATTCATCTGGCGGAAGGCTGTGGTGGGACGAACATAAACTTAAAATACCGATATTCGGAAGCATTTTTTATAAATCGATGATGAGCCAGTTTACAAGGATTTTCGGGCTTTTATTTCAGAGCGGTCTTCCGGTCAACAGGGCGTTCGAGCTTATCAGGAACGCGGTAAACAATAAATTTTTCACTAATAAAATAGACGAAATACAGTCGGACGTTACCAGAGGGGAATCTATTACGAACAGTTTTAAGAATTCTAAAATTTTTTCCGGCATTATTATACAGATGGTCAGTGTAGGCGAAGAAACCGGACATATAGACGAAATGCTAGGCAAGGTCGCCGATTATTTCGACGAGGATTTAGACCATCAGCTAAGCATGCTTCAGGCAAGCATAGAACCGGTGCTTTTAACTATAATTTTCGGGATGGTCCTGTTTCTTGCGCTGGCAATATATCTTCCGATAATCGACGTGATAAATTTTGCAAAAAAAGGCTGATAAAAAAATTTAACATTTTTTTCTTGACAATGATTTTAGAATATTCTATATTTAGAATATACACATAATCGCGATGTGCTACATCGCAAAGAATTAAAAAAAAATGGGAAAAATGGGAAAAGAGTTTTGCGTAGATGATGAAAACCTGAACAAAAAATGCAAGGACTTGGCAAATATTTTTAAGCTTCTGTCAAATCCAATCAGGTTAGGAATTCTATGTATCGTATGCGACGAAGAAGTCAGCGTCAACGATATATCTTCCGCTTTAGGTAAAACCCAG
>JAKASB010000035.1:6651-11863 GCA_021828255.1 bacterium
AAAATGCAAGGACTTGGCAAATATTTTTAAGCTTCTGTCAAATCCAATCAGGTTAGGAATTCTATGTATCGTATGCGACGAAGAAGTCAGCGTCAACGATATATCTTCCGCTTTAGGTAAAACCCAGTCCAATATATCCCAACATTTAGCTGTCCTAAGAAATACCCAGATGGTAGATTACAAAAGAGTGGATAATAAACTTTTATACTATCTGAAAAATTCCAAAATAAGACAGCTTGTTAAAGACATCAAAGAGATTAAAGATGCAGGGGATTACACCGATTTGAGATTTTCCGGCGACGCCGCTTCAAAATCTAGTAATAATCCTGATCTCCATTAATCATTACTATTTTTTTTAATTTTTAATGATCATACTATTTTAGTTTAATTTTGATAATTTAGTATGATGCGATAAATTTGTCTAATTTTTCAGGAATTTTTCGGCATCTTTGTAAATTTACGTAATTTTATAAAGATATCTATATCATAAAATATCAAAAAGATCGACGAATATTTACACCCTAAAAGTTGCGAAGCAACTTGATTAAAGTATATAAATATGAGGAGGTATTTTAAAATGAGTGAAGAAAACAAGAATCCTATCACCGAAAAGATTGAAAACGCTAAAGGCGGACACTTTTATAAGGAAATTATGAAAGATTTCCGCATCAAAGAATCCCTGCACGGTTGTTTAAACTGCGGAACATGTGTGGCAAATTGCCCCGCTGCCGCATTTTACGATTACTCTCCCCGCGAAGTCTGCCAGATGATAATAGAAGGAGACGAGGAGACTATTGAAGAATATATGAAGGGCAAGATATGGAACTGTGCTCAGTGCTACAGTTGTAAATACAGATGTCCTAAAGAGAATTCGGCCGCGGATATAGTTATGGCTATGAGAGAGATTGCAGTTAGGGAAGGTCTTGCCGCAGAAGCGCTTGCCGGTTATACGAGAATTGCAAAATTAGTTTTAACGAGAGGAAATCAGCTCGCGCCGGATATGCTTTCTCCTGACGCTTTTCCAGATTGGGGTCCAAGAATGCAGGAATTGTCCTCAAAAAAGATGGAAATGAGGGAAGAATTATTCGAAGGTTTCCCCGGCATGAATGTTGTCGATAGAGCATGGGCGGCGGAAGATTATACTATATACGAAATGCAAAAGATATGGGAAGAAAGCGGCGCCTTAGAAAAGGTAGGAACGGTATTTCCTTTCTTGGTCGATATAGTGCAGGACGATATGGAAGACAAAGCCGATGAAATGGAAGCTAAAATTCAAGAAAAAAAGGAAAAATTAGAAGCGTCTAAAAAATAAAATAAAAAACGACAAGAAAATTTAAAAATTTATAAATACCGATATATTGGAGGGCATTATGTCTTATGAGATGAACGAGGTTAAAACCGGCATAAATCATGCTAAAGGCATGAATTACCATGTGCATGACATTAGAGCCGAAATGAAAAAATTGGAAGAAGAAGGCGAGATTAAGATCGGTCATATTATCGGACCATACAAAGAAGAAGAAGTTATGTACGGGATAAAAAAGAAGGTGCCTTTAGATATGCATTATCAGCATAAAAGCTGCGGTCAATGCGCAAATCTTCCCGGCGTTCCAAGGTCAATTTTTTATTTGAAGGATAAACTTGGAATAAAATATTATAACGATATGCAGCAAACTTCCTGTACGGCTTGGAATTATCATGCTTCCGGTCTCGGAAATCTTGTACAGCTCGCTTCCGTTGCCGCAAGAAACTGGCACAGGGCGTATGAAGAAGGCTATAATTTTACTATACACTGCGTTACGAGTTTCGGAAACTATCTTGAAATGAGGCATCTCTTGGTTTCAAATAAAGAACTCAGGGATTCGGTAAAAAAAGTTCTTGCAAAACTTGGAAGAGAACTCGTAATCCCCGAAGAAATAGTTCACGACAGCGAAATCGCATATGCTTCAAGAGATAAGATACTCGCGGCAGCAGACCCGAAAAGAATAGAAGGCATTAAAGGCTTGAGGGCGATAGAACATTACGGCTGTCACTTTTTTAAGCAGGTATCCGACGACATAATCGGCGGAAAAAGACCTATCGTCATAGGCGGTCTGGCATCGCATCTCGGAGTGCAAATGGAAGAATATTCTAAATGGTTCATGTGCTGCGGATTCGGGTTCAGACATATTCTCGTTAACAGGGAATTCACAAGGTCCGCTCAAAATATTAAGTTAAAAGCGATTAAGCAGGAAGTAGATCCCGATATGATATTGGTTAACTGCACCGGCTGCGGTACGACGTTCGACAAGACGCAATGGATTCAAAAAGCCGTCGGAGAAGACTATCATTATCCGGTGCTATTTTATTCCCAGTTGGCTGCCCTTGCTCTCGGCGCGCATCCGTTTAAAGAAGCGGGATTAAACTTCCACGTCACCCCGGTCGAACCGCTCTTGGATAAAATGGGGATAGCTTATAAGTGAAATTAAATATTAAATAATGAAATAAAAAATAATTACAGAAATTTAAAGTAGATTATATCTATTAACAAGGAGGTATTTAAGGTGAAAACAGTTTTAGTTATCGGAGGAGGAGTTACCGGGCTTAAGGCGGCATCTGAGCTTGCAGAAATGGGTTATGATGTTTCTTTGGTGGAAAAAGAAGACTATTTAGGCGGACAGGTAATCAGGCACAAGTATTATAAACTTGCGCCGGATTTAAGGCTTGCGGGTGACGTAATTGACCCGGTTATTAAAGCCGTGGAGAGTAATTCCAATATTAAAGTCCACAAGCATTCACAGGTTACGGCAGTTTCTGGCAATGCTCCCGCATTTAAAGCAAAAATTAAAAATTCTAAAGGAGAAAATGAAGAAACATTTGGAGCTATAGTGGTAGCGACCGGATTTGACCATTTCGACCCCACGGTCAAACAGGAATACGGCTACGGAAGGTTTAAAGACGTAGTTACCAATTCCGAAGTCGAAGAGATGCTTAATCCTAACGGTCCAACTAAAGGCGAATTAAAAAGGCCTTCGGATGGACAAATTCCTAAGAAAATTGCAATATTTCAATGCGTAGGCTCGAGGGACAGACAGGTAGGAAATCCTTACTGCTGCAGAGTAGGATGCGTTGTTTCCACTAAGCAGGCTATAGAGATAAAAGAAAAATATCCGGATTCCGAAGTTTATGTATATTATATGGATATGAGAATGTTTGGAAGAGGTTGGGAAGAGCTTTACGGCAAAGCAATGGAAGATTATGAAGTCATATTCACAAGAGGAAGAGGAGCCGAGGTAACGCTTAAAAATCAGCAGCTTTCTTTAAGAGCGGAAGAGACTATTATGGACAGACCCATACAACATTCCGTCGATATGATTATTCTTGCCGCGGGAATGGCTGCCGGTGAAGGAACGATAGATGCCGCAAAAGTATTGGGAATCAAACAGAACGACTACGGTTTCCTTGCTCCTAAGGATGATTTTCTTAGCCCCAATGAGTCTTCAAAACCCGGCATATTTATAGCCGGTGCGAATAAAGGACCCATGGACATAGAAAATTGCATCGTAGAAGGCGCCGCGGTTGCCGCAAAGGTAGCAGGCAGTTTAAAAAATTAAATATCTTAATTAATTATATTAAGATAATATTAAGATTTGTATACATTATATATAAGTATAAAGATAAGGAGAAAGCAATGGCGGAAAATACCGATAAAATGGTTATAGACGGCGTAGAGCTTACCGGCATATGGAAAGAGTTTTTGCCGTCAAGAATATTATATGAGGACGTTACGACCGAATTTCTTGACGAGGTTAAGAAACTTCCCGGCGGCTCTACTATAGTAAGATGTTATCAATGCGGAACATGTTCGGGCGGATGCACGCTTCCAGATTTTGTAGATAAGTTTAATCCGAGGAGATTTATAGACTTAGTCAGAAGGGGTCATTACGATATATTGGTAAACGAAAATAAAGACTTGGTCTGGAAATGCGTTTCATGTCAAAGATGCACCCACAGATGTCCAAGAGGCGTAAACACACAGGAAGTAGTAAGGGCGATAGCCAAATTTTTAGAGGATAAAAAAGTTTTCGGAAAACTTACCAGCGACGAAGCTTTTGACGAAGTTTTTATGGAAGAAGTAATCGAAGACGGAAGAATAGACGAAGTTAAAATAGTAAAAGATTTTTATTCCAAAACCGGCAGACTCAAAGATATGATGAGCGTAGACCAGATATCGCTTGGTTTTAAGATGCTTACCAGCGGAAGAATAAAGCTTTTCGGAGGGAAGATTAAAGACTGGAAGAAAGTTTCCCAGAGGTTAAAGGAGGAATTACAATGAAAATAGGATATTTTCCAGGCTGTTCTTTAAAAGGAATGGCGCGTGCTTACGATGAATCTACAAAAATCGTTGCACAGGAGTTTGGAATAGATTTAATGGAAGTAGAAGATTTTAACTGTTGCGGCGCTCTCGAAGTAAAGGGGTCTAATGAAAAACTTTCTTATATGCTCCCTGCAAGAGTAATGGATTCTGCTAAAGGAAGATTTCATGTCGATGCGGTGGTTACCCCGTGCAACGGCTGTTACCACAGTCTTTTAAGGGCAAACGAAGCGATGAACGAAAATGCCGGCGCAAAAGGAGACGTTATAAGTTTCCTTAAAGACGTCGGTTACGGAACATATGAGGGCGATATGGACGTTAGGCATTTTCTCGAACTGTTTTATAACGAGATAGGACCGGAAAAAGTAAAATCTGCGGTTAAGAAACCCCTTAAGGGACTTAAAGTTGCTTCTTATTACGGATGTTTATACGAAAGACCAAAAACTATCACAAAGACGGGGTATAAGAGCAAAAGGGACGATTCCGAAAATCCTTACTTTCAGGACGAACTCTTGAAAGCTACCGGCGCAGAAGTAGTTGAATTTCATGCTTCCGCCTCATGTTGCGGCGGCGCGCACGCTCTTCAAGACGAATCTCTTGCCGCAACTTTATCGGCGGCGGTTTTGTCTTCGGCAAAAGAGGCGGGTGCGGATATGTTAGTGCTGCCTTGTCCACTTTGCGGAGCGGCGCTGGATATAAAACAGCCTGAAATCATTAAAGCCCACGGAGAAAAGGCGAAACTTCCCGTGGTATATTTTACGCAGCTTATAGGGTTAAGCATAGGGAAATCTCCTAAAGAACTTAAACTGTCCGACCCAATTTCAAATCCCATGCAAGTTTTAAAGTCCAAAGGGTTTG
>JAKASB010000035.1:11963-14002 GCA_021828255.1 bacterium
ATTAAGATTACGCTTGAGAATGATAAAAATTTGTAGTATTATAAATAAAAAAATAGCTGGAACAATCAATTATTAATAAAAATAATTTAAATTAAGGAGGAATTTATCATGTCGTCTAAAATTAACGGATGCGATATTCCGGAGGATTTATATTACAGTGTCGAAAAACACGTATGGGGAAAGATAGGAGATGACGGAATAGTAACGGTAGGGATGACCAGCGTAGCACAGAGTTTAGCAGGCAAACTTTTATATCTGACCCCAAAAAAAGTCGGACAAAAAATTGCCCAGCTTAAGTCGGTCGCTACAGTCGAAAGCGGTAAATACGTCGGACCGGTTCCGGCGCCTTTTTCGGGAGAAATAACCGCTATAAACGAAGACGCCGTCAAAGAAGTATCCCTGATAAATTCCGATCCTTACGGCAAAGGATGGGTTTGTAAAATTAAAGCCGACAATATAGAAACGGACAAAAAAAATCTTCTTACCGGAAAAGAAGCTGTAGAGGCATACAAAAAAAAGATAGAAGCTGACGGGATTAAATGCGAATAAAAAAGGAAAAAAAGGAGGAATTTATAAATGCCAATTTTTAACGAATGCAATATTCCTGAAGACCTCTATTACGACATAGAAAATCAGGTTTGGGGCAGAAAAAACGAAGACGGAACCTTTACCTTCGGAATGACGGACCCTGCCCAGTCGTTAGCCGGTAAAATTCTTTACGCCGACGTTAAACCGGCAGGCAAAATAATCAAAAAAGGCAAAAGCGCAGCGACTATAGAAAGCGGAAAATATGTAGGTCCTTTTCCTATGCCTTTTGCGGGCGAAGTCGTAGAGGTTAATAAAGAATTAGAGAACGATTCCCATATTATAAATATAGACCCTTACGGAAAAGGTTGGATAGTTAAATTAAAACCTCTTCCAGAAGCTATGTCCGACATAAATTCCCTTCCTACAGGGGAAGAAGCAGTTAACGCATATGTAAAAAAACTTGAAAAAGAAGATATAATCTGCAAAAAGAGATAAATATGAGTTTTTATGAATACGATGAGGAAATAAACAGCGAATATTCCAAAGGGTTTAACATCAGAAAAGAATATTTCGATTCGGAAATACATTTTTACGCTCCGAGTATTAAATCTTATGAAACGGAAGATTTTAAAAACAACAAATCCGATTCATTTCCGCCTTTTTCCATTACAGGAAGTTCATGTTCCTTAAAATGCGAACACTGCAACGCCGAAATATTAAAATCTATGGCTCCCGCTCTTAATCCGGACGAACTTTTTGAAAGAGCTAAAACTATTTACGAATCCGGCGGCCTCGGATTCTTGCTCAGCGGCGGTTCCAACAGTAAAGGCATAGTCGATATTTTGCCGTATATAAAAACTATTAAAAAAATAAAATCGGATTTAAATCTTAAAGTAATAGTACATTGCGGACTTATAACGGAAGAGATAGCGGACGGTCTTTCGGATGCCGGTATCGATTCGGCAATGCTCGACATTATAGGGGACGAGGATACTATACGCAAAATATATCATCTAAATGCAACGGTTAAAGATTACGAAAATTCTTTGCAATATTTATCCGACAGAGAAATACCTTGTTCTCCACATGTGGTAATCGGTTTAAAACACGGACGCATCGCTGGGGAATTTAACGCAATAGATATTATTTCGAACTATAATATTTCTTCTTTAGTCCTCGTAGGCTTTATGCCGATGCATAATACTAAAATGGAAAATATTACTCCGCCCTCGGCTGAAGAAATCGGAGAAGTGTTTTTATATGCCCGTAAAAAATTTATCGGAACCCCGGTTCTTTTAGGATGCGAAAGACCTTATGGATTAAGCAAGTTTAAAATAGAAGAACTGGCGGTAAAATCAGGATTAAACGGCATAGCATATCCTTCGGAAGGCATTATACCGTTAAGTATCAGGTTAGGATTAAAGCCTAAATTTTCGGAAGTCTGCTGTTCGTTAATTTTTTCCGAAACGGCTTTACCGGTTATAGAAATGGGTAGTTAACCTTTGACTCCT
>JAKASB010000036.1 GCA_021828255.1 bacterium
CTACTCCGGTATATCCACCGTCTTTCCTTCTCTATTTTTAATTTCTTCAGCACTCCCTTTATAATTTTCATAGTATTCTCTCCCTTTTATTGACATAATATTTTATAAGGGTTAAAATTAATATTAATATAGCAAAGTAATAAATAAAGCAATATAGCAAATATAGAAAAGAGAAACATAGATGTAGTTCTTATAAAAAAAGCATAAAATGGAAAACTCTTACCGAACTGCAAGATTAATGAGAATTAAAACAATATGAAAGAATATAATTATACAGTTATTTTGGAAAGAGAAGAGGGAGGCGGATTTCATGCGTTTTGCCCGGCTCTTTCGGGATGTCATACTTACGGAGACACCTATGATGAAGCCACAGAAAATATAAAAGATGCAATTAAGCTTTATATCGAGAGCTTAAAGATGCATGAAGAAGAAATCCCTATGGAAGATATCACTATTAAATCCATGAGGATAGCGGTTTGAGTCCTAAATTACCGCGTATTACTTCTAAGGAAATAATAAAGGTAGCTGTTAAATTAGACTTTCAGTTCGACAGGAAATCGGGAAGCCATTCCGTTTATTACCGCAAGTCGGATAAAAGACGAATCGTCATCCCCGTTCATTCAGGCAAAATTATAAAACCGAAAACGCTCTCCGGAATAATCAAAGATATAGGGTTAGAAATAGATGAATTTCAAAATCTATTGTAAAATAATCACACTTTAGCGCACATAAAAATTATATATACCATATTAATTAGTAATATCAATAACTTATAAAGCAGGTTTACAGCCTTCTAAATTGTGGGTCGCAGGTTCGAATCCTGCTGGACGCACCATTAAAAACCACTTAAAATTGATTATATTGATTTTAAGCGAGTTTGAATAAGATAACGATATTTTCTTCATCGATGTCAAATATAACTCTATAATCGCCAATCCTAAATCTATATGAGCCAAGATTTATATTTAGAAGTTTTTTAGAATATTTTAACGGTTCAACAGAGTATTCTTTGAGTTTTGCGGCAATTCTTCTCTGTGTATTTTTGAAGTAAAAAGGATTTAACTTTTCCTGTTTTATAATCCTTTCGTGCTTCTTTAATAGACTTTAGATAATTATCGCTTGAAAGAGCAAGAAAATCCTCTATTGAATCTTCCATGGCTATACTTACGGTATCGGATATAAAAACCCCAAGTTCTTCCACAGAAAGATCTATTATTTTTTTTGTTTTCATATTAGTTCCTCTTTTTAAACCTATAATCAGCCATAGTGTATTATAACATATCTTTACAAATTAGCGCACATAAAATTATTATATACGATACAATTTAAATAAATATAGCTTGCATAAATTCTTAATTTTATGATATTACTTCTTAAATATGTTTAAAAAAAATAAAAAAACAAATAAATCCCTTAAAATAAAAATTATTTCAAGGATAATTATACCCCTCGTCATCCTGTTCGTCATTATAGATATAATTTTTGCCTTGAGTTTCAGGCAGGAATCTATAAACGAAGCGAAAATCCGTTCCAAGATCATCGCCAAGGTCGTAAGGGACAATCTTACATCTTTGATGGTGATGGGCGTTATGCAAAACAGAAAAATATTTATTCAAAGGCTTAAAAAAATCTCTAAGCAGGTAGATATCCAGAATATATCCATTATAAGAGGCAATCCCGTCGATAAGCAGTTTGGTCCTGGATTTAAAAGCGAGAAACCTACTACCGCAGACGAAAAATACGTGCTTGCATCTGGAAAAAAAATAGAAAAATTAGACGAAACGTTTAATTCCATAAAATACCACGTAATAATTCCTTATAAAGCTACCAGCACCGGCATAGTCAATTGTCTTATATGCCATACAGTTAAATCCGGCACGGTTTTAGGAGCTATCAGCTTTACTATGAATTTGACTTCAGTCAGGGCGGCTATGTTTAGAATTATCATTTACACTTCTATAATTTTCTTTGCATTATTCATCATACTCGTGCTCTTATTCCTCAGATTTTTAAGTCCATATATTTCGTTATTTCAGGAAATAGAGATGGGTCTTGAAAATCTCAGGGAAGGAAAAATGGACGAATTTTTAATAAGCGAAAGCGGTCTTCCGAACGATGAAGCCGGCAAAGTTGCAAAAACTCTTAACGAAACGTCTAAAGACCTAAAAAAAATATTATCGGACATCAATTCTAAAGTTTCGACCCTGATTGGATATACCGTCTTGAAAACTGATAATTATCTTAAAGATACCATCAAAATTATAAACGAACTCATCAAAATTTATAATTTTAAAAGAGTGGTAGAAAGGGACAGGACTAAAAAAGATATAATAAGGAGATTAGAGTTCATAACCAAAGACTATATGTATTTTGAAAATTATACAATATATGAAGTAGACAACAACAAAATGAGCCTTTTTGTCATCAATTCTAAAATTAATATAGGCAAAGGAAATATGTGGTGCAACAGGTTGATTTTAGAAGATGCGGAAGCCTGCAGGGCAAAAAGAACCGGCAGAGACGTAGATTGTTTAGATTTTTCATGCATCTGCCCTAGTTTTAATCTTAAAACCTTCGAAGAAAACGAAAGCAGGGTGGATGAAATCTGCAACGAAAAATATAATTACTACTGTATTCCGATATATATCAGCGGCAAAGTCGGAATGGTTTTACTGTTTATATTCGACAATGACATGGTTGATTTCGTCCATCAGATGATACCGTATATCAAAAACTATTTTACGGAAGCGTCTTCAATTATCGAATCCAGAAAATTAATGGAACTTTTAAAAGAGCAGTCCCTAGTGGATCAGCTTACGGGTCTATACAACAGGAGATATTTAGATGACTTTTCCGAAAATATCGTTGCCGGTATAAAACGCCGCGGCACCAATTTAGGAATTTTAATGTTAGACATTGACCACTTTAAGACGGTAAACGACAAATACGGTCACGACAACGGCGACATAGTTCTAAAGAATGTTTCGAAGCAGATAAGAAAAAGTATAAGAAGTTCCGATACTGCCGTTAGATTCGGCGGCGAGGAATTCCTTGTGCTTCTAATAGACATAAGTCAGGGAGGAGCATTAGAAATAGCTGAAAAAATCAGGAAAGCAGTCGAATCGTCTCCACTGGAAATTTCAGAGGGGATAGCCCTTAAAAAGACCATAAGCATAGGGGCCTGCGAATATCCGGCGGATTCCGACAAGTTCTGGCAGGCGGTTAAATATTCAGACATCGCCCTTTACAAAGCAAAAGAAAACGGCAGAAATAAAGTCGTAAGGTTTACTAAAGAGATGTGGAAGTAAAAACCAAAAACATCAAGAATTAAAATGATTGATTTAATCCAAAATAATATCTGATGCCGTATTCCGAGCTAATGCCGTTTCCGAATGCTTTTGCCGCATAAATGCTTATCATTTCCGGATATATCCCAAAAAAATAGGTTTTTAAATGTATCCCGAGTCCTGCAAAACTGTAAAGGCTTCCCTTATGAATAACACTGGGTACCGTATCTCCTAATTTTCCCGCCCCGCCGATTATGTCACCCGTGACTGCCGTTATATTAAGAAGATTATCAAATAAATTTAAGTTTAATCCGCGACAGATGTTTCTTCTGAAATCTGCTTCGGCGATAAGGGTGTCGTTGTTAATGAACGGAAGGCTCGCGGGTATCCCCATAATGCCGTTTATACCCCCGAAATAATAATCAAGTGCGGCAGGTATGTTTCCGTCCGCAAAAACACCTATTCCTTTTACAGCTATTATATCGCCGGCATTAACTTTAAAATTTTTAATATATCGCAAAATGAACTGGCTGAATGAAAATGGAGATAAAATATTGGAATTGGCGATATTGTAAGAAAAATTAAATGATGACCCGTATTCAGGATTAATATTATAATCGATAGAGTTATAACTATAGCCTAAACTGAATTCCGCCAGCCTTTTCGTATTTTGATAAACTAAAGAATCTCCTGATGCTTCCGGACTTATTTCCATTAGATTTACCGATCCGGAAACCGACTGCTTATATATTTGCGAAATAGGAAAAAATCTACCTATTTGATGAGAAAAACCTGCGCTGACCCCCCTGTCATAATAATTTTTAAATATGCCAAATAGAATGCCGCTTCTATAGCTGTATCTTTTTGTGAGGGTAAAATCAAGGAATCCCTCGGTTCTTCCGCTGTTAGGACTTATATTTCCGCCTGCGCCGCTCAAAAAAAGAGTATAATAATCGTTTTTCTTTTGATTTAAAATTTTTTCTTTTATTTTTTTATAGCGGACAAGATTTAAATCGTTATTATAATAGTAAATGCTGTTTTTAAGCGTGTGGGTGCGTGGAAAGCCGGTAAAATAAAGATAGGATAACGGAAATATCGGATAATTTATAACGGTATTGACACCCTGAATAAAATTAAAACTTTTAACTATATTTTTTATATCAGGATTTTTTTTTATATAGACATCTAAAAATTTTTTAAATTTGGCAAAAGTGATTTTTCTTAATTTTTCTGAATAATATTTATGATTATTTCTATACACTTTCTCGATTATTTTCTTAGAATTAATTATATTCAAATAAATTAATCCTTTTATAATATTTAATTTTTGATATATATAAAAATTCGGAAAAATATTGCCTAAACGCATATTTACAAGCAGTGTATTGGAATATAAGGGCGGTTTTAACCATAAACTCCGCCTCAAATGAACGTAAACGATGTTTATTTGCTTTAATTTTATCATATGATATTTATCCAATAAGACCAAAGACTTATAAATCTTTTTATTTTTGGTATTAAATTCATACGGATATGACTGAAAGAATTTTAACGATAAATCGTTTGCGCGGTACTCCTTTTCTTTAAATTTTTTTGCAAGTATTAAGGAAATAAAATTTGAATGCTTATGAATAGAAAATGAATCCTTATAAATCTTTCCGTTAAAAAATGCTTCATATCCGTTTTTTATGGTCAGGTTTATTTTAAAACTTATGTTTGCCGGAGGATTAAAATTTTTGCCGGAAGAAATATAAGGATAAAAAGGGGCATTTAAGACGGTTTCTCTCTTAAAATGTCCGAAATTGCCAAATGTTTCCGGAATTTTTGTTTTAAAATTAATTTTAACTATATATAATTTATAAAATTTATTTATTATTAATTTCTCGGATAAATTGTTTATGCTTAGATATCCGCTGTTAAAGCCGTAAGGATAAAGCTGGTGAAAATCAAAATCTTTTATGTTTTCGGGTCTTTTATATAAGCTGTTAGGATAGAGCATTATATATAAATGGCTGGCAATGTTTATGTCCAATCCCCTGAAATTTTTAAATTTATTGCCCAATTTTTTAATTTCACATGTTCTTCCGTTTAAATTATAATCTTTATCATTATTATATTTAACATACTTGATTATTTCACTGCCTATTACCGTTTCCGCCTGTGGACTAATAACGGCTTTTATGTTAATAGTTTGAATAGTTTTTGCATATAAGCAAGGTGCGGCTGCATTTAAATAAAGAACTGCTCCAAATACATTTAATAATATTATTTTTATATAGTTTTTCATTGATTTTAATATGAAATTCATAATATTATAATATAATCAATTTCAATGTATTATTATTTTAATATTATCCTAAAAAACTTAAAAATAAAGCGTTTAAAATAAAATGGATCTTTCTTTTAAATTATCCAAAATTAAAGATGTGGTTATCAAGGATATTAAAAAATATGCCGATGAAAGGGGCTGGCTTGCAGAGCTTTATAGGAGCGATGAATTAGAAGAATCGATATTTCCCCAAATGTCTTACGTTTCTTTAACTATGCCCGGGGTTAGAAGAGGACCTCACGAACATACATACCAAACCGACTATTTCTGTTTTATAGGTCCTTCCGATTTTAAAATTATATTGTGGGACAACAGAAAGAACTCGTCGACTTATCTAAATAAAATGACATTGTTTCTGGGAGAAAACAAGCCCTCGGCGCTTATAGTCCCGCCCGGAGTTGTTCACGCATATAAAAATATAGGCGGAAAAAACGGACTGGTTATCAACGCGGCAAATAAATTATTCGCCGGCAAAATGAAGAAAGAACAAATCGACGAGATTAGATACGAAAATGACCCCGATACTATTTTTGCTTTTGATTAATTAATATTATTATATCTTTCTTCGACCCTGCTGAATTTATATACGGCTAAAGATAAAAGCCAAGCCAACGTCAATATTATAGCTATGCCGCCTCCCAACATCGCAAAAGAAATATTGCTAAAAAAATTCCACGGCTGTCCTTTTAAATGGTATTCCGTCCCTATGATCTGAAACCATTCTAAGGTTCCTATGCCAAACGCCAGAAACACGGAAATGCTTGTTATGGATATGTTATAAAATATTTTCCTTACCGGGTTTAAAAATGCCCAGTTATAAGCGTACTGCATTACTACTCCGTCGGTAGAATCAAGCAAAAGCATTCCTGATGAAAAAACTAAGGGTAGTATCATAACATCTATTAAAGGTCTTCCGGCCGAAGCAAATACGGCGGACATGGAAAGTATGGCAACCTCGGATGCCGTATCGAATCCTATTCCGAACAAAATTCCAACAAAAAACATCTGCCAGCTTGACGATATCAGTTTCATAATTCCGTTGAAATAACGAAACATAAACCCTCTTTTTAAAAGCTCGTCTTCTATCTTCTTATTTTTAAAGTTTTTAAAGTCTTTCGCAATTTTAATAATACTGATTAGAATTATGACGTTCATAAATGCAATCAGATACAAAAATAATGCCGACATTCCCGTTCCCAACACGCTGCTTAAGTTGCCTAATTCGGGATAAGCTTTGACAACAAACTTTCCGATTATAACGGTTATTACGGTTAAAATAAAAATCGAAAATGAATGCCCCAACGAGAAAAAAAAGCCGACGCCTACCGGCTTTTTACCGTCATTCATTAATTTTCTGGTCGTGTTGTCTATTGCGGCGATATGGTCGGCATCAAGAGCGTGTTTTATGCCGAAAAAAAAGGCGAGCGAGCCTAAACTTAATAAAACCGGAAATATGCTCGACCTCTCGATTAGAAGGATTAACGAAATTAATAAAAAGGCAAATAAGAATGAGTAAAGAAAAACAAGCCTTTGCTTAAAGCCAAAGGAAGATGGGCGCAAAAACATAATTAGACCTCCCGCTAATTAAAATTGAATTAATTTTAATACCTTAAAAGTCGGGTATTCCGGCTTAAACATATGGATATTCCGCCTTCCCGGCAAATGTAAATTGCGCCAGTGGCATATCGGAATATCCTTAATAACGGCTTTAATGTTATAGATTATAGCCCGCTATAAGTTCTTACGGCTGCGGGAACAGCACAGGAATTTAACCTGTTTCCCTTAACTTTTTAAGATAAAGTTTAAATAAAAGAACTATTCTTTAGAAGAATATCATTTGAAATATAAAAAGTCAAATTATACCCGTAATAGTTTTGTATTTCTGTAATTCAAAGCCTCCAGAACCGAATCGGCATCAATTTCGTCTTTCTGACCTAAATCGGCTATAGTCCGAGAAACCCGCAATATTCTATAATATCCTCTCGAAGATATATTTAACTTTTTAATTGCGCTTTGTGCCAATTCCAAAGCAGAACTGGAAACGGCAAAATATTTTTCTATTTCGGAACTTTTTATCGAAGCATTAAATCTAATTCCGTTGTCCCGAAATCTTTTTAGCTGTATCTGTCTTGTTTTTTCTATTGAATTTTTAATTTCCGAAGAACTTGCCGCTTTTTCATTAACTATTAACTCGTCTAAGTTCGCTGAATAAACTTCTATAAATATATCAAATCTATCGAGAATCGGTCCAGACAATTTTGTGTAAAATTTATAAATTTCGGCGCTTGAGCATTTGCATTCATGCTTTATATCTCCATAATAGCCGCAAGGACACGGATTCATTGCCGCAACTAACATAAAATTGCACGGTAGAACTATTGAAAATTTGCTCCTCGACAGGTTTATCGTCTTATCTTCCATAGGCTGTCTTAAGCTGTCTAATGTTTTTTTGCTTAATTCTGAAAATTCGTCGATAAATAAAACCCCGTTATGAGCCAAGCTGATATCCCCGGGAAGTGGATTTGAAGCGCCGCCCCCGATTAATCCTGCAATAGATACGGTATGATGCACCGGAATAAAGGGTCTTCTTGCAATAAGTCTGGTTTCGTCGTTAATCTTTTTATTTGAAAAACTATAAATATTTGATGTCTCAATGGATTCTTCAAGCGATAGATCCGGCTGAATACCTGCTATGCTTTGAGCTAACATTGTTTTGCCGCTACCAGGAGGTCCTATCATTAAAATATTATGGTGACCCGAAACGGCGGTTAAAATTGCCCTTTTCGCCAGCTCCTGTCCTTTAATATCTGAAAAGTCGGGATAATTTTCTTTATCTTTTACGATATTGATATTATTTATACCGGAAATAATCATTTTGAAAGATGCCGCATTGCTGCTGACATTTTTAATATCATGGATATAAACAGAGCTGTTTTCTCCGGCAATTCCGGTAAGCTGCGTTCCCGAAATAAAAGCGCATACATCTTTTAAATGGCTGAAGGCAAGAAAATTAACTCCGAGGAATTTTGCGGAATTTATATTTTCATATGGAATTATAAGTTTTTTATTTAATTTTTTGGCAAGTATGCCGAGGGCTATGACGCCGTTAACCTTCTTTATTGCGCCGTCTAAGGAAAGTTCTCCCGCAATAATATAATCACCGAGGTTTAAGGCGCATTTAAGCAGACCGGCGGAAACTAAAATTCCTATTGCAAACGGAAGGTCAAATAGGGGGCCTTCTTTCCTTAAATCCGCTGGAGCCAGATTTATAGTAATTTTCTTAACGGGGTATTCGAAACCGGAATTTTTTATTGCGGCTTTAACCCTGTCCTTAGCCTCCTTTGTCGAAACATCCGGCAAACCCACAATCATAATTCCCGGTATACCGTTAGCTATAAATATTTCTACATTTACTAAAACGGCGTTGATACCGATGAATGTGACGCTATTAAGTGACGTAATCATAAAACAATATCCTTTGATAATTTATAACAATTTCTTTACCTATATTATTATAAAAGGATATTATTTCAGAATTATGAAGGATATATTACAATTGCGTTAAATTTTTGTTACATTTCTATGAAGCTATGCCTTCCAACCTTTATCGAGTACAAGTTTATCTAATTCGGACAACATATCTTTTGCGGTTTTTAAATCTTTTAGAAGAGCCGCTAAAATTATGTAATCGAAAGCACCATCGTAAAATTCTTTGAAATCGCTGATTATATTCATCAAACCTTCAAAATCGGTCCCTGGTAAAAATAAATAAACAAGGTTGTTTTTAACGGATATTACATCTGAATCCCTTAGCACTCCGCCGAGAGTTTTTATAAAATCATCTGTATATTTTGTTACATTCAGGATTGTTAATCCCACATAATCTATAGAGGCGATATCTTCGGCAAGCCCAAGCTCTTTTTTAATTCTTTTCATATTAGATAGGGAATGTTCTAAAACCGGTTCAAAATATTCAAACGGAATAATTTTCGCCATCTTAAACTCCTTCTATATACCCCTTTATACCCCTTTTCTGCATAATTATTTGTTTTATATTAATATTTATTATAATTATATCAGAAAAAATATGCAAAAAGAGCTTTTTCGGCTACCCCTCCACCTTCTATTTGCCAGACGGGGTTTTCTATTACAAGAGAAGATAGCGCAATTTTCTTTCCATTCATCTCTCCGAATCCAGCAAACCATTGATAGAGTCCCTGAGGATTATCCGCCAATATTGTTCCGGTTTTACCTCCCGCAATAACCCCTGGAAGCATATATCTGCCGGACATGCTATAAAAATCCGCATGGGCTATACCTTTAGTAATAGTTGCAATCATCATCCGTTTCAAAATATATGCCGTTTTAGTCGTTATGGGGGCGCTTAGAGTTTTAGTGCCTTTATGAATATAAACGACTTTGCCGGATGAAGATATAATTTCTTTTATTATGTACGGTTTAACTATTTTTCCTCCATTAACCACAGAGCCGGCAATTAATGCAGCCTGAATAGGCGTCATCTTTACGTTTTTGAAACCCGCTCCCGTAAGTTCCAATTGGTAAAATTTTCTGGGAACGTAGGCTTTGCTTTCATGAAGATCTAAAATAAAAGGTATTTTCTTATTGAAATAAAATTTATTAAAATAATCCGTCAATAATTTTCTGCCTACGTAATATCCTGCAATTTTGCCGAAAGCTATATCGCATGATTTTGCAAAAGCCTGTTTAAAAGATATTGTATTTGATCCTGTCCCTATATTCTGTTTCCAGTAGGCTTTATCTATCCCGTATATAGTTCCGTTAAAAGATATATTAAAACTCGGATAAAAACCCTTAGATTCTATTGCGGCAGATGCCGTTATTATTTTTACTAAAGAACCCGGAGGGTAAGAAATAAGCGGAGAAATTTCATCTGATTTGCTTTTATTATGAGAATAAGATGCAAAACCGAGTACCGCTCCGGTATCCGGATTAACGGCGGCTAAAACTCCAAAAGGAACGGAATATTTTTTAAAAACCTTTTCCGCTTCTTTTTGCACGGCAGGGTCCACTGTGTAAACAATAGTATAACTGCCTATTTTTTGAATATAATGACCGTTTAGGATAGTTTTAAACACCGGGGGATCATATCTAAAGTGCTTTTTAAGAGACCTAATCGTTTTAACGTCTGTAATATCGAAATCCGAAAATTTTTTACCGCCCAGCCTGTCTTTAATAAGTACTATAGGTCTGATTCCCGTTCCCTGCACTTTTTTATTTGCGGCAAGAAAAATAGATTTTCCGTAAAAATAAAGCACGGAAGAACCATAAAAAAGTAAGACTATAAATACTATAATTGTGGTATATTTTATAAAACTAACAAATTTATTTTTCTTGTTTTTTCTTTTATTGAGTATTTTTTGGTATGATTTCCAGTCTTTTATCCTTTCCATTCCTGTTTTCGTTATTTTGAATTTTTACCGCCTACTATTATCGATGGAATTCTCAGCGTAGGCTGAGCATCGGCAACCGGAACTCCTTGTCCGTCTTTCCCGCATGTGCCGATCCCAAATCCTAAATCGTTTCCCACCATATCGATATTTTTGAGTATTTCAGGACCATTTCCCATAAGAGTTGCTCCGCTTACCGCGTCTCCGACAACGCCTCCTTTTATAGTATAACCTTCCATAACGTCAAATACAAAATCTCCGGTAACGGTATTTACCTGCCCTCCGCCCATTTTTTTAACAAATATACCGTTATCCACAGTTTTTATAATATCTTCCGGGTTAGATTTTCCATAGGCTATCATCGTGTTCGACATTCTGACTATCGGAACATGCTCGTAAGACTGTCTTCTGCCGTTGCCGGTAAGTTCATAACCATATTTAATACATGAAAGTCTGTCCGACATATATTTTTTCAGAACTCCGTTCTCGACAAGCACGTTTCTATCCGAATAAGTTCCTTCGTCGTCAAATCTGTAAAAACCACGCCTACCTGCTAAAGAAGAATCGTCTATAACGGTTATTAAGTTTGATGCAACCTGCTCACCTATTTTGTCGGAATAAACGCTTAAATCGTTTCCGGCGATATCCGCTTCAAGCCCGTGTCCTATCGCCTCATGTATCATAGTGCCTCCCGCTTCGCTGGATAACACGACGGGCATAGTTCCCGAAGGAGCAAATGGAGCTTCAAGTTGGATCAATGCTCTGCTTAAAGCTTTTCTAGCGATCTCTTCCGGGATGTTTTTATCAAAAAATTCAAATCCGGTAAATCCTCCGGCTGCTTCATAACCTACTTCCGTTCTTTCGCCGTTAGATACTACTATATGCGCTAAAAATGCCAGATTTTCTCTGAAGTCTTTTATAAAATCCCCTGCAGAATTTACGATTATAACATCCTGCTTATAATCCGAATATGTAATATTAACCTGAACGACTCTCTTATCGAAATCCCATGAATATTTAACGGCAGGCTCAACGGTCTTTAATTTATCGTCGATAGAAACATTTATAATATCCTTTATAATATTAAAATCTATTTTCGGTTTTTTTTCGTTAAAATCTAAAGGTTTAAATCCGACGCCTTTTTTATCTTTTTGGTTAATATCGCTAACGGCTGCATCTTTTAATTCTTTAGCAATATTTATTAAATTATTTTCTTTCAGATTATTAGTATAGGCATAATATGTTTTTTTATTTGAAATAAGTCTTAAACCTGCCCCCTGAATCATGCCGTTAATAGCCTTCTCAAGCCTTTTACCCTCATTAGACAATAAAGTAGAAATCTTGGATTCTATAAAAATATCTACAAAATCTTCACCATTGAGGCGGGTATTATTAATGACTTTATTAAAATTTATATCATTTAAATTCATTTTTATCCTCTTTATGTTATATATCAGTTAATATAATATCAAAAACTGCGCTTTCAGACAAGAACGAATGTTATAAGATTGACTTTTATGCGATTTTTTCTTAGAATAAATCATATGAAGGATACCTCTCTTTACATAAATCTTAAAAACCTTAATAGCAACATAAATTTCATAAAATCACTTAAATCTACGAAAGATAAAACAATTATAGCGGTTATAAAATCCGACGCTTACGGACATGGAATTGTCCCCGTGGCCGAGATTCTTTTTAAGTCGGGGATAGATTTTTTCGGAATTATCACTATGGATGAAGCCGAAAATATCTTAAAAAAAATTCCTCAAGCTAAACTTCTTATGCTTAAAGGAGTTTATTGCGATGATTTGAAAGAAGCAGTTGAATTAAATTTAAGAATCGGGGTATTCAGTCTTGATTATCTAAAAATGCTCTTAGATAAAGCGAAATCCGTATCAATGGGTAAACCGCTTAACGTTCATTTAAAATTAGATTCTGGTATGAACAGGCTTGGATTAAACGAAGAAGAGATAGGAACTGCCGCCGGCATTATCAACGATAACAAAAAATATTTTAACGTAGAGGGGCTTTTCAGCCATTTGTCGTCAGGTGGAAGCGACTTAGATTACACAAATTTTCAGATAGCTAATTTTAAAAAAATGGCTTCGTTTTTAAATAAAAATGGTATTAAACCCATATACACACACATCAGCGCCAGTTCGTCGCTTTTAAACGACAAAATAGACGAAGATTATTCAAGCGCCGTTAGACCCGGAATTTCGCTTTACGGGTTTAATCCGAACACGAACATAATTGCAAAAAACAATACTGCCGACGCCGGAGGTATCTCCCGTAGCGCCATAAATGACAACGTCGGACTTAAACCACTGATGACTTTAAAATCTCGTGTTTTACAGATTAAAAAAGTTAAGAAAGGCGGCTTTATTTCCTACAACAATACCTTTAAAGCAGCTAAAAATATGTCTGCCGCAATAGTTGCAGCTGGATATGACAACGGGATTCCCCGTCTTTTATCCAATAAAGGCAGTATTTTAGTCAACGGAAAATTTGCACCTATCGTCGGTATAGTAACGATGAATATGACTATAGTAGATATTTCGAAAATAGAAGGCGTGAAAGTCGGCGATGAAGTAATAATAGCCGGAAAAAGCGGACCTAACGAAATTACTATTCAAGAAATTGCTTCGATAGCACAAACAATTCCTTATGAAATATGCCTGAACTTTGGAAAGTCAAATAAAAGGACTTACGTTTAA
>JAKASB010000037.1:0-2932 GCA_021828255.1 bacterium
TAAATATTTTTTATGCCTACAATTATATCATATATACTATAAACATATAAATTTATTACGGCGATTAATATTTTAAATTTTCAAACAAAAAATGTGATATAATTTTTATTAACTAACCAATAAAAAATCGGATTGACACGGAATATCCAATGCTTCTAATTTGAATTTCACAAAGATATTGCAACCGCATGTATTATAAACCCCCAAATTAATACTAAATGTCATTATGGTTAAAAACCTCACATTCGGAAATATTGCGGTATTTTTTTTATATTCTTTAATAGCTTGCTTCCAACAGTCTTAAAACTTCTTTTTCGTCGATTGTTTCCGGATTGTTTTGAACGGCAAAGCCCATCGTCGTAAAAGCTTCTCCAGCAATTTTAGCAAGTTTGTCTTTCTCCACACCGAGGTCTTTTAATCCGGTGTTTAGATTTAAAGCCTCTAATATTTCCTGTATTTTTTCTATCAAGGATGCAGCGTATTCATCGTCGCTTTTTCCTGCTCTTTTAATGCCGAGATGGTGGGCTATAAGCATAAAATCTCGTTTACAAGCTGCAATATTATATTTCATAGATTCGATGGTCAATGCGGCAAGACCTACCCCGTGGGCAACGTTCGGATAATTTCCAGATACAGGATGTTCCATGGCGTGTATTATGCCTACGCCGGAAATATCTATCGCAAGTCCTGCAAGAGCCGATGCTAAAGCCATGTTTCCTCTAGCTTCGATATTATCGGGCTCGTTATATGCTTTAATCAAATTATCTTTTAAAAGATAAAACGTTTGCATGCAGTATGCCGAAGAAAAAGCATTTTTTGCCTTTCCCGTAAAAGCCTCTAAGACGTGGACGAATACGTCGAAACCTGTCGTTGCCGTTACATAAGGCGGCATAGAGAGCATAATTTCGGGGTCTATTACGGCTTCCTTAGGATACATGCAAACGTATCCAAACCCCGGTTTTTCTCCTGTTTCAGGATTGGACATTACGGAGTATCTATTGACTTCGCTGCCGGTTCCGGAAGTCGAAACTATTGTTATGACAGGGAGGGCTTCCTCTGCCGAGGTTTTAAGATAGTTCCATACAGGAATATTGCCTTTAGCCGCAACTGCAACAGCCTTTGCGGAATCAAGCGGACTTCCGCCGCCAAGTCCTATAATCAATCCTACCCCTTTTTTCTTTGCTATTACTGCCGCTTCGTCTATTTCGTCAATCGTAGGGTTAGGGGTGATTTTATCATATATCGTTGGATTAACCCCGGCGTCTTTTAAATTTTTTGTAAGCCGGTCTAATGTTCCGGTTTTTTGCATAGAGCTTTTCCCTGTTATTATTAAAGCGGAATCGGAATATTTTTTGGCTATTTTGCCAGATTCGGAGATTAATCCGCATCCGAAATGAATTTTTACTGGATTATAAATATTAAGGGCATTCATATTGACCTCCTATTAAAAAATATAATAGTTATTATATCATAGCCCTTATAGATATAGATAAAAAAAATAAAAAATAAATTTATTAAATTATAAGATAGAATTATCGAATTGTTACAAAAATTTAACATAAATGTAATAAAAATGTAACAATAATCTGTTAATATAATTAGAGCATAAAAAAATGAGATAATTTCAGTTGCGATTTTAATTTAAAATTTAATTTATGGAGGAGATTTTATGAACAAAAGAAGCGGTATGAAAAAAGTACTTGGAGGATTAACGGTTGCTTCTGCCGTTTTTGCCTTATCTATTTTTGCCGCGGGCTGCGCGAAATCTAAAGCGCCGGCGACAAGTTCGAAAATTCCGGCGGGAACGATGACTATTTCAGGTTCTACGATGCTTTACCCGTTAAATTCGGTGTGGGCCGTCGAGTATCACAAACTTAATCCAAGCGTTACCGTGTCGGTTGCCGGTACAGGTTCGGGTTTTGGCATTTCAAACGCAGCAGACGGCAATATTACTATCGGAGCGTCCGATGCCTATCTTACAAAAAGTTTTAGAAAGAGGTATCCTGATTTGGTAAATATTCCCGTTGGGCTTGACGATGCCCAGGTTATTTATAACATTCCCGGCATACCTAACAACGTAAATCTTAAAATGACGCCAAAATTGGTTGCGGAAGTTTATATGGGCAAAATTACAAACTGGAACAACCCTGCCTTTAAGAAGTTAAACCCGCAGTACAAGTTCCCAAATCTTCATATATTTGTGGTGCACAGGGCGGATGCGAGCGGAACGACGTTTGATTTTACAAGCCTCTTAACCGATACTTCTAAGGCATGGGCAAAGAAAGTAGGAAGAAGTCTTTCGCCGGATTGGCCTACAGGAAGCGGCTACCTTGGGAGCGATGCAGTTGTCGCCGCGGTTAAAAGCACTTCCGGAGGCATAGGATATGTGGGACTCGGCTGGGTTATGGAATATCATCTCGCAACCGCCGCACTTCTTAATAAAGCCGGTAATTACGTCATAGGTTCGGTTGAAACTATTGCCGCCGCAGCAAACTCCGCCTTAAAACAGGGAAATTTTCCGGCGGATTTTGATAAATCTATAGTGTGGAACGTTTCGGCAAAGAACGCTTATCCCGATTCAAACTTTGAATTCTGGATGATAAGGAAAACCCAACCCAATTCAGCAACTACAAAGTCGATTAAGGGTTTGGTAAACTGGGCGCTTGGTCCGGGGCAGGCGACAAAATACACCGTGAAAACAGGTTTTGCTCCGCTTCCGAAATCCGTTATGTCTAACGTTAAAAAACTTCTGGCGCAGGTAAAGTAAAATAGAAACCGGCAATAGATACAGTAGAAAATAAGCACCCATTCCGTTCAGCATAAAGCCTTTGGCTTTATAAACGCTGAACTCCATAGCTGACGGGCACCCCTCCTTAAAAAGGAGGGGAGTTGCACCGGTAACTTTCGACAATTAAGGGGACAGATTTAAATC
>JAKASB010000037.1:3032-4682 GCA_021828255.1 bacterium
CAATTAAGGGGACAGATTTAAATCTGTCCCCATTAATTGATTAACGCAGAGGCTAATTTTTTTTGGAAAAATTAAAACGCATATGTTATAATTGGAAAAATTAAAACGCAAATTAAATTAAATATAGACGTATAGAACCAAAAAAATTAATGTTTACTTTAAAATATAAAGACGACCTGTTTAAATTTATTCTTTCCGTTTTCGTTCTGTCCGTAGTTCTTATTTTCTTAATTTCAGTCATAATTATACTGTATTATAGCTATCCTTCCGTTATCAGGTACGGCATTCCTTTTTTATGGGTAAAAGAATGGAATCCTCCCAGAGAGATTTTCGGCGCATTGACTTTTATTGCGGGAACTCTTATGGTTACCTTTCTTGCATTATTATTCGCGATACCTTTCGGTTTCGGGATAGGAATATTTCTACAGGAATACTGTCCATTCTTTTTAAGAGGCATTTTTACGGTAATAATCGAAATGTTGGCAGGGATACCCAGCGTGGTTTTTGGGGTATGGGGCGTATTAACGGTCGTTCCGTGGCTGAGGGAGTCGGTAGAACCGTTTTTTAACGCTCATTTTTCAAGCATTCCATTTTTAAAAGTCGAGGAAAATATCGGATACGGAATTTTTGCCGCAAGCATTATAGTCGCATTTATGATTTTGCCTATAATATCTTCCATTACCAAAGATTCTTTGGCTTCGGTTCCAAAACTCGCCAAAGACGGAGCGTTGGCTATGGGCGCTACAAAATTAGACGTTATAAAAGACGTTTCCCTGCCTTATGCCTTGAACGGCATATACGGAGGGATAATTTTAGGGTTCGGAAGGGCGATAGGAGAGACGATAGCCGTAGTGCTTTTAATAGGCAATCAGGCAGTCATGCCGAAATCTTTATTCGGTGTAGGCTATACTATATCGTCTGTGCTTGCAAACACGTTTACGTTTGCAGTGATAAGTCCTATATACGCTTCGGCGGAAGTCGAACTTGCACTTGTGCTTTTATTGACGAGCCTTATAGTTAACATAATAGGAAGAAATATTTTAAACAGGGTCATAGGCGGAAGATTAAGCAGGTCTCAGTTCGGTACCGGTTGATAAGATGGTTGGTTGAGTTGAAAGGTTAATCAAAAAAATAAAAACTAAACAAAAGAATGGAACAGCAATTGCATGAGCCGATATTTCCTGTAAACAGGGGATACCTTAAAAGGAAAAAAATTTATAATAATATTGCTATATTTTTTGCGGTAGCGGCTTTTATTATAGGTTCTTTTCCCGTTTTTCACATTATCTATAAGGCTGTTTTGATCGGATATAAATATCTTAACTGGCATTTTATTTCGACCTTGCCGACGGGATTTCCTATAGGCGCCGAAGGTGGAATATTAAACGCCGTCATAGGAGACGTGTACCTTATAATAATTGCTTCTATTCTTGCCGTTCCTGCAGGAATAGGAACAGGCTTGTATTTATCGCTTTTCGGCAAAAAAAGGACAAACAGCTTTCTAAGGCTTTTAAATGAACTTATGATAGGGATTCCGTCTATAGTCTGGGGCATTGTCGGTTTTTATGTTTTTTCTACCAATGCCGGCCTTGGTTTTCATTTTGGGTTTTCGGCTCTTGCCGGCGGTCTTACGCTAGGTTTCATTATGAC